>NZ_JACSMC010000029.1:0-37360 GCF_018618435.1 Exiguobacterium sp. s150
TCAACGGGCGGCCGAGGAAATGTCTGGGCTGGAAGACCGCACACGAGGCCTTCACGGAGGAAGTGTTGCGCTTAATTTGACAAACCGTCGCGCACAAAAAAACCACTTTTGGCGGGGGACCAAAAGTGGCGTAAGCGTTATGTGACCCGTCCGTCGGGGAAACGAACGAATCGGCTTGTGATGAACACCTAAAGATGTGCCTCGTCTCATGGGGAATGAAACGATGGGGCATCTTCGCTGAAACAGGATGCTTGATGGACTAAGGGGGAACATCAGATGCATGCTGATCCAGCTACGGCATACGAGTGGGGAAACTCGCTCATCATTTTTTCTCGGGTGTGACAAGTTCAAAACGCGATTGGCTCGGGGAAGCCATTCGATCGCTACAGGTGTAACAAACGTTACAATACTGCTTGAACTCGAATATGATATTATCACGTCTCAGACTTGTCGACAAGTGTCGAATCTTCTGTTCACAAAATGTTCAAATTGTCAGAGGTATGTCCTCTAACATCGAGCGGGCGGCGAGTTGTCCTGAAAGCGTGACCATCGGGCTCCCCCCGCCCGGATGGGTCGACCCGCCCGCGAACCAGATGTTCGAGACGTCTTCGGACCGGGCTGACGGGCGGAAGAAGGCGCCTTTCTTCGAGTTGGCGGACGTGCCGTAAAGCGCTCCGTAATAAGCGTAGAAGTCTCGGGTCAAGTCATGCGGGGTGACGAGATGATGATAGACGACGTCCGCGTCGTCCCACTCGACGCCGAACTTACGGAGGCGGCGACGGATGAGGTGTTCATACGTCTCGGCATCGATATCGGTCAAGTGGGCCGGGGCGTTGACGAGGATGAACAAGTTGTCCCCGGCTTCACCCATCGATGGGTCCGAATGGGACGAGTTCGAGATGTAAATCGTCGGCTCGTCCGCATAGCGCTCTTCCTCGAACAAGGCACGGAACTCGGCCTCATAGTCGTCAGAGAAGTAGACGTTATGATGGGCAAGATTCAATCGTTTGTTCAATCCGACCATGACGACGAATGCCGAGACGGACGGTTCGACCGTATCACGTGTCGGGACCGGGAACGACGGACGATGGATCGCATCGACGAGACGCGGGTACTGCGTGAGCAACTCGCCGTTCAATAAGACGGCGTCGCACGATAACACGTCCTCCTCGTCGATGACGACGGCGTGGGCTTTGCCGTTCATCACTTCAATCTTCGTCACTTCTTGACCGAGCTTGAACTCGACGCCGAGTTCACTGGCCCGTTTGGCGAAGCCTTTGGCGATCGTCCAGTTTCCGCCTTTGGCGTAATACACCCCGTCATTCAATTCGAGGTGTGAGATGAGCGCGAACGTGCCCGGTGTGACGTAAGGGCTGCTGCCGATATATGTCGCGTAGCGGTCGAGCGCTTGAATGATGCGCGGGTCTTTGAAGTACTTCTTATGGAGCGCGTGCAGGCTCGTGAGCGGATGGACTTTCATCATATCGCTCCACAACCCGGTGTCCATTTTCGTCTCCATCCGGGTGAAGAAGCGCTTGTTCGCGATCTCGAACAGTTTCTCCGCCTCGTCCAAATAGTCGGCGAGTTGGTTTTGGTCGGCCTTGCCGCCCGTCAAGCGTCGGACTTCCTCTTCCATCTGCTCGCGTCCGGACCGGAACGTGAACGTCGAGCCGTCGGTGAAGTGGTTGACCGTATGCAAATCGAGTTTGACGAGCTCGAAGTAATCTTCCGGGTTCGCCCCACTGTTACGGATGACGGAACGGAACACGTCCGGCATGGTGATCGTGTTCGGACCGAAGTCAAAGCGATGGCCGTCGGTGATGACGGGCATGAGCTTGCCGCCGACGTGCTCGTTTTTCTCGATGACGGTGACGTCGTAACCGCGTGAGGCGAGGGTGACAGCGGCGCTCAAGCCGCCGAGACCGGCCCCGATGATGGCAATTTGTTTCATGGCGATGTGCCTCCTAACGTTTTCTAAGGGTACATGCGGCCTTTCCAAGTGATCGGTTGTCGTCTCCATTTACGGATGACCGCGCTCGCAAGCAACGCCAAGTAGGCGATGAGGCTGAACGGATGCAACCAAAACTGTCTTCCCCCTGATTTCAAATCGATGGCGAGCCGTGCGAGTAGGACGCAGAGGACCGCTCCGAGCGAATACCAGTCGGGCCGGACGAGTAGGGCGACGAACGCCGATGCTTGGACGCCGTAATAAAGAAAGAAATAAAGGGCGATGCCCACTGATTCATTCATTCCCTTGAATACGTTTTTTGAAAACCCGTTCCATACTTCTTCATTCGTGGCATACATGTCACACGTGATGTACGGCGACACTTGTACGAGCGACGTCAATTTTTTTCGCCGTTTGAACTCCCGGCATAAATCGATGTCATCAATCAAAGAGTTGTGAATCGAGGCATGACCACCGACCTCGTCATAGCTCGTCCGTTCGACGAGGACGTTCATCCCGTTCGCTGCAGCGAAAGCGGGGTGACGGACTTTTCGCCAAAGCAGCGGCAAGTGTTGGGCGATCAAGACGTGTTGCATCGGGATGAGCAGTTTTCCGAGCCATGTCGGGGTCGGGAAACGAGGGAAGCCGGACAAAAAGACGACCCCCTCACGCAGACGTGTCCCGTGTAGCCGGTCGATGAACGTCGGGTCGATGGTCACGTCGGCGTCGAGGAACAAGAGGTACGGTTCCGTCGTCCGGCTCGCCAACTGATGGCAGGCATGAACCTTCCCTGCCCATCCTTCGGGGAGCGGCACCCCACGAAAGATGGTGAAGCGGGGGTCGTCCGCAATCGATTGGACGAGAGCGGCGTATGTACCGTCGTCGGACCGGTCTTCGTATAAATAGACGTGACTCTCACGTGGAACGGCTTCCTTTAAGCTGGCGATCAGTTTCGGGACGTTCCGCTCCTCGTTCCGGAGTGGGACGCAGACGGCCGTCGGGGGAGAAGCGACGGGCTTGGTGAGCGGTCGTAAAAATAACAGGTTGACGAGCGTGAAGACGAGCATACAAAACGTCAGCGCGAATAGAATCATCGGCCGCCCCTCCTGAATGTCAAGAGGTGTTCGGTCCAGTCCGCGAGACTCCGCTTTGGCGGGAAGAGGGGGACGTAGTTCGTCGATTGTTCGATGACATCGGCGCGCGTGTCGTCATAGAGCCGCTCGAGCGCCTCTGCCAACTCGCGCTTTTGGAGCCGTCTCGTTTCTGAGACGACCGTATAGTTCCGAAACCGGACGTACACGACCGGTGCGGCATGTGACTCGAACGCATAATAGATGGCGCAGAGCCGCACATCGGGTTTCGTCAGGAGCATCGTCGCCCCGGTGCCAATCTCGAGCGGGCGATGTTCTTGCGGGTACTCCCGTCCTTGTGGGAACACCCAGACGGACTTGCCTGCTTCGAGCAAGTCGGACGCATAGCCGAGCGAGGCCCGCACTTCGGACAAGTTCCCTTTTTGAATCGAAAACGCGCCGAGATGACGAAAGAACGGGAAGCGTCGCAAGCCTTCCTCATCCATTAAGACGTGGACGTCATGTCGTAAGTAATGCTGATTCAGCATGAGCAGGATGAGCCCGTCCCAAAACGAGCTGTGGGTCGCAAGGAACAGGCCAGGGGTCGGGACGTCATCGGCGCGTACGTTAATCGTATGGAAGAACGGACGGATTTGACGCTCTTTCACAAAAAGCGAGAAGACGTCATTGAACCATTTCTTTTTGTTCGACTCGATCATGGCGGACCCTCCGTTCGAAGTAGATGACGCTTGCGGTCAAGATGCTGAGCACGCCGATGCCGTACAAACCGGCGTTGACGGCCGTCACACCGAACAAGGCGTGCAACATGACGAACAAATAGCGGCCGTGCGTCAACAAGAGCGGTTCGGCTTCGACCTCGTAGCGGTCGAGCACCCACGAGAAGATGAGCGACAGACCGAACCAACCGAGGAAGTTCTGCGTCGGGATATCGTAATATATTCCACCGTTCGCCCATTCCCAATACCCTTTCACGTTCGCAGCGACCGGGTCGATCGCCATGTCGAGCCAGACGGCGAGAAACGGGACGAGCCAGAGCGTGCGTCGTTGAAAGTTAAAAAAGCGTGCCACGGCAAAACTTGCCCCGATGACGGCGAGCCAAGCGGCCCCGATCGTGACCGGGACACCGAACACGGTCGGACCGAACGCCTCGGCATAGAGATACTCGCTGAACGGGAAGCCCGTCTTCACACCGAGCGTCTCGACGGCGATTGACCCGAAAAAGATGAACGGGACGATCCATCGGGCGTGACGGACCCCGTCGGCAATCACGAACGCTCCGATGGCGCCAGCGAGCCACAAGAATACCGGGTTCGCCCATTCGAGCCAACTTGGGAGCAGGTCGAAACCGACCAAGATAACCCCGATGACGTACCAAACAACAAACCATTTCCAAATCCATGGATACACTTTCATTTCATCACCTCAAATACTATTCTAAAGAGGTTTTACTCGGGCGTCTAATGAATGCGTGCAAAAAAAGAGCCCCTCATGTCGAGGAGCTCGTCAGTTTGCCATGCTCTTCCGCTTTTTGACGAACGAGAAGGCGATGAAAAGGATATAAAACGGTACGGCGATGAACCAGAATGACGGCCACTCTTTCCAACGAGCGAAAATCATGTACGTCAAGTAGACGAGGCTGACCGTGATGATGAATGAGTGACGCGGGAGCGGCACTTCTTTGAAGCTCGGGATGCGGACGCGGCTCACCATGAGGAGCGCGAGCCCCGTGAAAAAGATTGGGGTGAGTAGTTCGCTGACACGATCGCCGAACGTCGTGACGACAGCGAGTAGACCGCCTGCAGCCGTGATCGGGACACCGGAGAAGTAACTCGCAGTGACGTTCGTCGCCGACAAGTTGAACCGGGCCAGGCGATAGGCACCGAAGAGCGGGAATAAGGCGGCGAAGAACAGACCGTAGTTGCCATAGTCGATGAAGAACGTGTAATAGGCGAGTAAGGCTGGAGCCACGCCGAACGTGACGACGTCAGCGAGCGAGTCGAGCTCTTTTCCGAAATCCCCGGCGACGCCGAGCATACGGGCGAGCCGTCCGTCGAGACTGTCGAGCATCATGGCGATGATGATGAGTAACGTCGCGTTTGAGAAATCACCGCGCGCCGCATAGACGATGGCGATGACCCCGCAAAATAAGTTACCGAACGTAAACGAGTTAGGAACCCATGACCGGATTCGTTCTTTCCACATAATATTGCCTCCAATTTCTATTGAGTGAACCAGCGACCGTTCGTGAAACGGAGCAAATCGTCTGGCGTGAGTTCGAGTTGGGCGCCGCGTTTACCGGCGGAAATGATGATCGTTGCTTTTTCTTTCGCACTGTCGTGCAAAAAGACGGGGAACGCTTTTTTCGCCCCGATCGGTGAGACGCCACCGCGGATGTATCCGGTAAGCGCTTCAAGTTCTTTCATCGGGACAGGTGTGACTTTCTTGACGCCCCAAGCTTTCGCGGCCGCCTTTAAATCGATATCACGGTCGCCGGAGATGAGGAAGAATGCGTGGCGCTTCTGTTCGCTTTCGAGACAAATCGTTTTATACAGTTGGTCGACCGGTTTTCCCATCGACGCAGCGACATGGCTCGCCGATACGTCCGACGGGTCCACCACGTATGTATGGAACGTGAACGGAATGTTTCGTTGCTTCAATTGTCGAGCGGCGTTCGTCAGTTGCATCAAGCCCACCCTTTCGTTGAATGACTTCTCTAAGAATAGCAAATAGTGGCAGTGTCGGGCAATCGTACACACGAAGTTTTCATGTCAGGAAGGAAACAGTTTACGAAATGGCGAAATGAATAGCGATTCATTTATGAGAAGGGGGAGCAATAGACATGGAAACGATTCAAATCACGCGACATAACGGGGTAGGCTGGCTCAAATGGAATCGGCCTGAAAAGTTGAACGCGTTAAACGAGACGCTCTTAAAGGAGGCGACCGAGGCGATGAAAGGCCTCGTAGCTGACGAGGACGTACGCGTCATCGTGCTCGTCGGGGAAGGGCGGGCCTTCTCATCCGGTCAAGACTTGACGATTGAAGGGGATGCCGATTACGGGACATATTTAGAAGACGTGTATCATCCGCTCGTACGCGCGCTCGAGTCGTGCAAAAAACCGCTGATCGCCGGCATCCATGGGGTCGTCGCCGGTGCCGGGCTCAGCCTCGCGCTTGCTGCTGACGTCCGCATCGTGGCACGCTCGACGAAATTCAGCTCGGCGTTCATTAAAATCGGACTCGTCGCGGATGCGGGCGGACCGTATCACTTGAAGCGGTTGATGCGACCAGACCTTGCGCTCAGCTGGATGTGGAGCGGGCGGACGATTGACGCCGAACAAGCGGAACGCTTCGGTCTCGTCACCGAGCTCGTCGAAGATGACGCCTACACAAGAGCGTTGACGGAGTACGCCGAGGCGCTCGCGAAGCAGTCGCCGGTCGCCGTCGAAGGGATGAAGGCGCTATTCCGGACCGAATCGTTCGAGGCGGGGCTCGAAGAAGAGATTCAGTGGCAACGAAAATGTGGACAGACCGAGATTCATCGGCAAGCGATGCACGCCTTTTTGACGAAAAAATAAAGAGTGTGGGCAAATGGAGGAGATATTCGAAAAGGGTGTAGACGTTGGTCGTCTACACCCTTTTCGTTATGCCGTTGGTTTTGCTTCGAACTGGAAGCCTTTCTGTTGCCACGTGCCATACTTCCAACGCCGGAAGGCGAAGAAGCCGCGGAACCACTCGTCGAGTGAGAAGGCGAGCCAAATGCCGAGAATACCGAGCCCCATTTGGAGGCCGAACAAGTAACTGAAGACGACGGCGACACCCCACATCGAGGCGATCCCAATCATGACCGGGAAGCGGACGTCCCCGACCGCTTTCAGCGAGCCCATCAGAACGATGTTCATCGCCCGCCCTGGCTCAAGGATGAGCGTCGCCCAAAGGATTGGAATCCCGACTGCGATGATGTCTGGGTTCGACGTGAACAAGCCGAGCAACGATTTTCCGAAGACCGCGAGGCCGAGCGAGGCGACGAGCGACGAGAACATGGCGATTTTCAGTGTCCGGACGGCTCGAGTATAAGCCTCCTTGAACCGTTTACCGCCGATGTCACGTGCAATCAATAGCTGTGTCCCTTGGGCAATCGCGACAGTGAGGAGGAAGGCGAGCATCGACAAGTTCATGACGTACACACGCGCCGCGAGCGACGCCTCACCCATCGTCGCGATGAAACCAGTGATGATGATTTGTGAGAACTGATACGATAAGTTCTCGCCGGCAGATGGCACCCCGATTTGAAGGAGTGCCTTGATGTCGTCACCTTGCGGGCGAATCAACTCTTTAATCGGGAAGCGGAGCATGAGCCGTTTTTTGACGATCCAAAACAAGAGTAACATCGCGGCAAAACGAGCGATCACGATGGACCAGGCGACGCCGGCCACACCGGTCACCGGAAGGCCGAACCAACCTGTGACGGCGAGCATGGCGCCGATTGCCGTGATGACGTCAATCAAGAGCGTCGCGAGCATGGCGTGCTTCGTCATCCCGTGGCTGCGGAGCACCGCGCTCAGTGCCATGATGAGCGCCTCGGTGAAGAGCGAGAGCCCTACAATCTTTAAGAATAAAATCCCGTGTGTGAACAGTTCGTCGGACAAGCCGAACAGACGAAGGAACGTCTCGCCGAACAAGAACACGAAAACGACCATGAAGACACCGAGCCACATGTTCAAGCTGACGGCGGACCGGGCGAAGTCCCGGCTCTTCTTCATCCGGTTGGCGCCGATCGCTTGGCCAATCAAAATCGTGGCACCGACCGACGTGACGCTGAAGACGATTAAGAAGACGTTCAAAATTTGGTTGGCGACCCCGACGGCAGAAGCGGCGGCATCGGAATAGTGGGCGAGCATGAGTGTCGCGATAATCCCGGTCCCCATATGGAGCGCGAGCTCGATAAAGATGGGCCATGAGATTTTGAACAGGCTGAGCTGTTCGGTGTTTTTATTCGGCATGTGTATTCTCCCTTGTTTCTACAATTCTCTCTATGAAATATTTACGTTTTAAAAATCACAAGGGTCATGTTACTCCTTTTGAAATGAAAAGGAAAGAGATATCGTCAATTATTTTCAACAAAAAAAACACCCACCGAAGCAGGTGTTTGAGGAATATCATTTCATTTTCAAAATCGCCGTCCCGTACGGTGCCAATTCGAGCTCAAGTGAGTCAACATCGCGGTCGTTGAGCAAGTCGTAAGCGCTTCCGGTATGCCAGAGCGGGTTGAGCTTCGACGTCGTGTCTGAGTTATTGAAGTATATCAAATACGTCTCATCTTTCGTACACCGCTCGATGATGAGGGCGTTCTCTTCGTCATCGACGAGATTGAAGCGATACGAGCCTGCGTTCGCGAGCACCGGATGCTCTTTACGAAGTTGAATCAATTTCTTCGTGAAACGGAACAACTCACGGTCTTCTTGTTCTTCGTCCCATGGCATGCAGCGGCGGCAGCCCGGGTCTTGTTCACCTTCGAGTCCGATCTCATCTCCATAGTAAATACATGGACTGCCCGTATACGTGAGCATCGATGTCATGAGGAGTTTGAACTTGCCTTTATGGCCTTTCGCCCGGGTGAGGGCACGCGGCGTGTCGTGAGAGTCGATCAAGTTGAACGTCACTTCGTTCACGTTCATCGTGTTCATCATCTCGACGCGCGTCAACTCGTCGCGGAACTGTGATGCCGTCGTCCGGTCGAGCGCGAAATAGTTCAAGCTCGCGTTCGTGAACGGGTAGTTCATGACCGCATCGAACTGATCGCCTTGAAGCCACGGTTGGGCGTCATGCCAAATCTCACCGAGGATGTAGGCGTCCGGGTTCGCTTGTTTCACGGTGCGACGGAAGTCTCGCCAGAACGCGTGGTCGACTTCGTTGGCGACGTCTAGACGCCAGCCGTCAATGCCGAACTCCTCGACCCAATAACGGGCGACTTCTAATAAGTAAGCTTTGAGCGCAGGATGCTCGGTGTTGATTTTTGGCATATTCTTCTCGAACGCGAACGTGTCGTAGTTCGGCTTCGGCGTCGTCTCGATCGGGAAGTCGCGAAGATAGAACCAGTCCCGATACTCCGAGTGCGGGCCGTTCTCGACGACGTCTTGGAACCATGGATGATGGTAACCGACATGGTTGAACACCGCATCGAGCATGACTTTGATGCCGTTCTCGTGGAGCAAGTCGACCATCTCTTTGAACTTCTCCTTCGTCCCGAACTGCGGGTCAATTTCCATATAATCGAGCGTATCGTATTTATGGTTCGTCGTCGCCTTGAAGATCGGGCAGAAATAAATGCCGGTGATACCGAGGTCGACGAGGTAATCGATATGGTCGATGACCCCTTGGAAGTCGCCACCGAAGAAGTTTGTCTGACTCGGTTCAGCGCTGTTCCATGGAAGCGTCTCTTCTGGATTGAGCGACGGGTCACCATTTCCGAAGCGGTCCGGGAAGATTTGATACCAGACCGTGTCTTTCACCCAAGACGGGGCGTGGAAGATGTCGATCGGATTGATGAACGGGACACAGAAGTAGTAACCGGTATCGTCGAGCGGTTTGTCTTCGAACCAGCCTTTCTCGGTGAAGACGGCCGTCTCATTACCGTCATAAAGACGGAAACCGTAGCGGAGACGACGGAAAGGAGGTTTGACGGCGATGAACCAATAGTCGTATTGGTCATCGTGGCCGATTTTCTCCATCGGTGTCTCGAACGTGCGCCAAAAGCTCGGCTTGCTCGGGTCGAAGTTCCACATGGCCGGATCTTCTGAATGCCAGTCGTACGGATCGTTCCAAATTAAGTCAACGGATTGGATATCATTTCTTTTTGTATGAAACCGGATGTGAATCGTCTCGCGGTCGTACTTGTAAACGAACGGGGACATGGCACGATGGTAAATAGCTTCTTTGATCAAATGAAATCGTTCCTTTCTCTATTGGGGTTGTTACCATTTTACACTGTCGATTCGGAAAAGAAACAACAGTTGCGAAAACGTTTGCTCAAGCACAGGTTAATAAAGCGTTTACATTTTGTCAATCGTACATCACGATAATTATTGAAGAAACGACGACAAAAAATTAAAAAAGAGATAAATGGGTTAACGGCAAGAAAAAATCCTAAAAAAAAGACTTGTAAAACGCTTACACAACTGTATAATAAAAATTGAGGTGAGGATGCAAACGTTTTCACTGAACGGTTGATTTCGTAGCGGAGTATCATTTTATAATCAATCGGACAGTACGTTTGCGCAAATCTGACCATACTAATTTCCTTGGGGAGGTTTTTCATCATGAAGATGAAAAAGATGGTAGCAGGACTTTCAACAGCAGTATTCGCATTCGGTGCACTTGCTGCATGTGGTGGCGGTACGGACAACGGTTCGACGAATGAAGGCGGTTCTTCTAGCGAGAACAAGCCAGAAAAAATCGTAATCTGGGAAGATATTGATAAGTCGGAAACGACGAAAGAAGTTGCCAAAGCGTTTGAAGAAGAGCATGGCGTAAAAGTTGAAGTCGTCGAAGTACAGATGACAGACCAAAAAGACAAGCTCGCCCTCGATGGCCCGGCCGGTAAAGGTCCAGACATCGTCCTCGTACCGCACGACCAAATCGGAACGATCGCTGACCAAGGTCACTTGGCACCGCTCGCTGACGAAGGCGTACTCGATGCGTTTACAGATGCTTCGAAATCAGCTGTCATGTTCGACGGTCAAGCTTACGGGTACCCGAAATCAGTTGAAACAGCAATCCTCATGTTCAACAAGGATTTAGTATCAGAAGCACCAGCGTCGATGGATGAGTTGTACGAATTGTCGAATGACGTGAAAGGTGACGGCGAATACGGATTCCTCGGACTTTGGGATAACTTCTACTTCGCCCACGGCGTCATCGCTGGCTTCGGCGGCTACGTATTTAAAGAAGATGGCGGCGCGCTCGACCCGTCTGACATCGGCTTGAACAACGAAGGCGCGGTCGAAGGCTTCGAGTACATCGGCAAATGGTACCAAGAAGGTCTCTTCCCTAAAGGGTTGATCGGCGAGTCTGGTGGCCAAGCGATGGACCAACTCTTCACTGAGAAGAAAGCACACACAGTCATGAATGGACCATGGGCCGTAGCTGGTTACCAAGATGCCGGCGTCAACCTCGGAGCGTCTGCAATGCCGACACTTCCAAACGGTGAGCCAATCAAGACGTTCATGGGCGTGAAGACGTATGCGCTCTCTGCTTACACAGAGAACCAAGAGTGGGCTGAAATGTTCCTCGCAGAACTCACGAACGAAGAGAACGCATTGAAGATGTTTGAAGCTTACAACGAGGTCCCACCAGTAACTGCTCTTGAGACGAACGAGACAATCACGTCGAACGAAGTAGCGAAAGCGGTATTCGATCAAGCGACAAACGCGATCCCAATGCCTAACATTCCTGAAATGGGACAAGTTTGGGAGCCAATGGCACAAGCACTTCAGCTCGTTGCAACTGGCAAGCAAGATGCACAAAAATCAGCTGACGATGCTGTGAAAGTCATCGAGCAACAAATCCAAGCGAACAACCAATAAGGAACTGAAATGACGGGGTACGCCAACTGGCGTTCCCCCTCATTTTCTAGAATTGAGCAAACGCTTGCTCGATTGATTTGCTCAAATTGAAAGGAGAAATTGAGGATGGCTTCAATTCCGAAACCGAACACGCCGGATCAACGTCCGGACAAACCGACCAACCATGCCCGGAACGCCGCATTACTCTCGATCATTCCGGGAGCCGGACAGTTTTATAACAATCAACGTGCGAAAGCGATCGCTTTCTTTATCGTCATTATGTCTTATTTCGCAGTAAACTACGATCTCTTTTTCAAAGGCGCTGGCGCAGGACCTGGCGACCGTGGTGGCCTTTGGGGATTGATCACGCTTGGCGAAGTAGCAGGACCTCGTAACGACCACTCCATCTTCTTGATGGTAGAAGGTATTGTCGCATTAATCTTACTGTTCTTCGGGATTGCGTTTTACATCTGGAACATTCGTGACGCATACCGAGTCGGTCGCATTCGTGATCAGCACCTAAACGTGCCATCGTTCCAAGTGCAGCTTCGCAACTTGCGTGACCACGGATTCCCATACTTGATGTTGATCCCGTCACTCATCTTGCTCGTCTTCACTGTCGTTTTACCGCTCATCTTCACGTTCTTGATCGCTTTCACGAACTACCGCTACAATAACGCACCACCGGCGAAACTCGTCGAGTGGATCGGATTCAGCAACTTCACGAGCATCTTCCAAATCGACATCTGGCGTGATACGTTCGTCAGCGTCCTCGGTTGGACGCTCGTCTGGACGGTCGCTTCAACGGTCGGTGTCATCGCGATCGGGATCTTCCTTGCGGTTCTGTTGAACCAAGAAGGACTCCGTTTCCGTCGCTTGTTCCGTTCGATTTTGATCTTGTCATGGGCCGTACCGGCGTTCATCACGATCTTGATTTTCCGTTCGATGTTCAACGAATCGTTCGGTGTGTTCAACACGACGATCCTCCCGGCGTTCGGGCTTGACCCGATCAGTTGGATGACGGACCCGACGGCGACGCGAAGCGCGCTCATCTTGATTCAGTGGTGGCTAGGCTTCCCGTTCATCATGACGCTCATGACGGGTGTGTTGCAGTCGATCCCGGGTGACTTGTATGAAGCCGCGACGATTGACGGCGCAACAATCTTTGATAAGTTCCGCTTGATCACGTTGCCGATGCTCTTGTTCGCAACAGCACCGATCTTGATCACGCAGTTCACGTTCAACTTCAACAACTTCAACTTGATTTATCTCTTCAACGGTGGGGGACCAGCTGTGCCAGGACAGACGGCCGGCGGTACCGACATCTTGATCTCATGGATTTACAAATTGTCTCTCGGTGCCAACCCGCAATACGGACTTGCGGCTGCGATCACGCTCATCTTGTCATTCTTCATCATGACACTTGCCGTCATCCAGTTCCGTCGGACAAAATCTTTCAAAGACGAGGATATGATTTGATATGAAAAAACAAAGACGAATCAATCTGGCGCTCTCGTATGTTATCTTGACGCTTGCGTCGATCATCATCCTTTATCCGATGCTTTGGGTAGTGGGGACGTCATTTAACCCGGGTCGTACAATCACGTCAAAAATTATTCCGGACAACCCGACGCTCATTCACTATAAAAACTTGTTTGACTTAACGATTTCGGATTATAGTTTATGGTATGTGAATACATTGAAGATTGCCTTCATCACGATGGCGCTCGCGGTCATTCTCGTCACGATCACGGGTTATGTATTCTCGCGTTACCGTTTCGTCGGACGGAAGAACTCGCTCATCTTGTTCCTCGTCTTGCAAATGGTGCCGCAATTCGTTGCTATCATCGCGATTTACGTGCTCCTCAACATGCTCGGTCTTCTTGACACGCATACGGCGCTCATCCTGCTGTACGCCGGCGGGGCGATTCCGATGAACACGTATCTCGCCAAAGGTTACTTCGATACGATTCCGAAAGAGCTCGATGAAGCCGCTCGGATGGATGGTGCCGGTCACCTTCGTATCTTCTGGCAAATTATTTTGCCGCTCGCGAAGCCGATTGTCGCAACGATTGCCCTGTTCAACTTCATGGGCCCGTTCAACGACTTTATCTTGGCATCGCTCGTCCTTCGTTCACCGGAGAAACAGACACTTGCGGTTGGTCTCTATAACATGATTTCTCGACAGTTCGACAACAACTTCACGTTGTTCGCGGCAGGCGCCGTCCTTTCGGCCCTCCCAATCGTGCTCTTGTTCTTCATGTTCCAACGCTACTTCGTCTCGGGTCTCACTGCGGGTGGTACGAAAGGATAATACTCACTTAAGGGGGAAGCGATATGAGGCGAGGCGTCGTGCTCGTTCTCCTGTCGCTTCTTTTGTTTCCTACAATTGTCGGAGCGAAAGAAGCAGCAACATGGGAACAAGAACGCATGTACTTTATTATGGTCGACCGGTTCGTTGACGGAAATCCCGATAACAACGACCAAGTCGACAAAAATGACCCGAAAGCCTTCCATGGCGGAGATATTCGAGGCGTCATTGAAAAGCTCGATTACATCGAGTCGCTCGGTTTCACGTCCATCTGGTTGACTCCGGTGTTTGAGAATATGCCGGACGGCTACCACGGCTATTGGATTAAAGATTTTTATGAGATCGACCCGCAGTTCGGGACGAAAGAAGATTTACAGGAACTCGTCGACGAGGCGCATAAGCGAGACATGAAAGTCATCCTCGATTTCGTCGTCAACCACGTCGGCCCGGGTCATCCTTGGGTCGAAGAGAAGCCAGACTGGTTCCATGACGAGTTACCGATCGTTTTATGGAACGATCAAGAACAAGTCGAGACACATTGGCTCTTTGACTTGCCGGACTTTAAAACCGAAGACCCGGAAGTGAAAGACTACTTGATCGAGGCGGCGACGTACTGGATTGAAGAGACCGGCATCGACGGCTATCGTCTCGATACGGTCCGCCACGTCGACAAGCCGTTTTGGGAAGATTTCGTCGAAGCGGTGCGTGCGGTCGACCCAGACTTTTATCTGTTAGCCGAGGTGTTCGACCCGAACCCGCAATATGTCGCTGAATATGATGACCTAGGCTTCAACAGCATCACGAACTTTACGTTTTATGACCGCGTCGCCAAGACGATGGCGCAAAAGCAGGCGAACGTCGACGAGATCGATGTCGCCGCAAGCTACGCCCAGACGTTCTTCAACGACCCGAACCAAATGGCGACGTTCCTCGACAATCACGATGTCGAACGGTTCATGCACGTCGCGGAACGGGGCGGTGCCGAATCGGCGGAACGAAGATTGCGTCTCGGATTGTTCGCACTCTATGCGTCGCCGGGTATGCCGATTGTCTTCCAAGGGACAGAGAACGCACAAACGGGCGGGGCTGACCCAGCCAACCGGGAGATGACCGAATTCCCGGGAAATGAAGACCTTCACGGTTACGTCGCGACGATGAACCGGATGCGGGCCGAATATCCGGTGTTCGCGACCGGTGAACAACGCCTCATCGCCTCTAAAGACGGCATGGCCGTGTTTGAACGCCGTGACGGTGACGACGTCGCCTTATATGCAATCAATATGAACGAAGAGGACAGAGAGATTCAATTCGAGGTAAGCGAAGTCGGTGAAGATACACGTCTTCGCGGTCTCCTGTTCTCGCAACTCGTCACCGACAGCCGTGGCACGTTTACCATCAAACTGTCAGGTGAGAGCGCGAACGCCTATATCGTCGAAGAGTCAGAAGTGAACATGTGGACGATCGGCCTGCTCGTGATCGCCATCCCAATCTTTTTGACGGGGCTCGTGATGTGGAAGCGCCGGAGAAGCGTTAACTGACAACAGGGAATCAAGAACTAACGGAAGCAAGGGGGAGCACCATGCAAATCACGATTAAAGATGTCGCGAAACATGCCAACGTCGCACCATCGACGGTGTCACGTGTTATCGCGAACAGTCCACGAATCAGTCAAAAAACGAAAGAGCGCGTGCGCAGTTCGATGGAGGAACTCGGGTACCATCCGAACATTCATGCACGTAGCCTCGCGAACCGCTCGACACAGTCGATCGGTCTCGTCATGCCGAGTGCGGCCACAAAGACACTGCAAAACCCGTTCTTCCCGGAAGTGCTTCGGGGAATCAGCACGAAAGCGCATCAGAACGGATACTCGCTCTATATGACGACGGGCGTCACAGAGGAAGAGGTATTGTCGGGCGTCATCGAGATGGTGCAAGGCCGCCGTGTCGATGGTGTCATCGTCCTTTATTCGCGAGAAGATGACAAAGTCGTCCAGTATTTACGTCAAACGAAATTCCCATTCGTCGTGGTCGGGAAGCCGTTCGGGGATGCTTCATCGATCACATACGTTGACACGGACAACTATTTGGCCGGCCGGGAAGTGACGAAGCATCTGTACAACCTCGGTCATTGCTGCATCGCCTTCATCGGTGGGTCGGATAAACTCGCCGTCACGCAAGATCGGCGTAACGGGTATGCCACGGCGCTCATGGAAGCGGGCATCCCGGTGCGCGAGGATTACATCGCGCGGGCCGAGTTCATGACGAAAGGCGGGGCAAAAGCCGTTCGGGAGCTGCTTCAACTCGAAGAGCCGCCGACAGCCGTCGTCGTCAGTGACGACATGATGGCGCTCGGTGTCATCAGCACGCTCAGTGAGATGGGGCTGAAAATTCCAGAGGACGTCGCGGTCGTCAGCTTCAACAACGTCTACATCGCCGAGCACTCCAATCCACCGCTGACCTCGGTCGAAATCAACATCTTCGGCCTCGGGTTCGAGGCGACGAACTGCCTAATCGAGCAAATCGGCGACAGTGCGCCGCCGTACGGGAAACGCGTCATCGTGCCGCACTATCTCGTTGTACGTCAATCGTGTGGGCAAAAGAAAGCCGGGCAACCGGTCGAGTAAACATGAACCTTTCGTCTTCGGGCGAAGGCACTGAAAAACTTTTAATGATTTTGAACAGAGGAGCGTCGTCCCGGTATGGATGACGCTCCTCTGTTTTCCGCTGTTTTCATCGCCCTTCAGCCGCCCTGTCCGGCACGCCGCTTTCCTGGGGGCGGGCGTCGAGCCGCAACGCGACGTCGTCGCTGCTGGGTCTCGCCTTGCCCGCTAATTCCCCGGGAGTCGGCGTGCCCTCGGGCGGCGCTGTAGGCGCCTTGCATTCCGGACTATACTGACCGTAACACCAAATTGGAGGCCATCCCGATGATGCCCGACCTGCCGAACATGCCGCCGAGCCCGTATGTGGCGCTCTATGACCTGTTGACCCAGCCGATGACGAGTTGCAGCTCATCCACGACCTTGTCCCGTTCGATCACATCGTGGGCGACGAGGCCAAGTCGAAGCCTTACAGCGTGTCATTGAAGTCGAGGGAGCACAGCGACCAACTCGATTATGAGCAGACGGATGATTTCAAGGACCATCACCGGAAACGCTTCGCCATCGAGGCGAAGAACAGCCAACTGAAGAACCCGCACGGCCTGGCGCGCAACAAGACGCCAGACCTGAAAGGCATGACGTTACAGGTAGTGATGGCCATCGTCGCGGTCAATCTGAGGCGGATTATCACCCTCCGGGAAGAGAAGACAGATTAAAGGCAAGGAAAAAAGGCGATCGGCCCGACACAAGTCGGATCAATCGCCTTTTCCACGTTCTCACGCTCGGATAGTGAGAAGGTTTTTCAGTGCCCTCTCTTCGGGCGGGAGGTTTTTTTCGTGCATATAATGGAAGGTCGTTCAATCGGACAATAGTCACAACGTTACAAACTGATTACAATCATGAAAGAAATGCATGAAACGGAGTTGCAAGGGAACACATACACTACCGGCAGGATGGCAATTCATAGCGAATCGGCCTCGCCTATAACCAAAAAAATAAAGATTTTGAAAGGGAGATACAATCATGGATAACAAACGTTACGTAGGAACGTACTATCAGGAGTCAGAACTCGTGTCAAAAATTGATGAGCTCCGTGCTCAAGGTCATCGTGAAGAAGACTTGTACGTCGTTGTGAAAGATAAATCGAACCTTTCAATGGTTCGTGGCGAAACCGATGCAGAAGTGAAAGAAACGAAGGCATCATGGCTCGACCGCTTCTTCGGCGTGTCAGATGGCGCAGATGAAGTCCGTCATACGTTCGACAAGCTCGGCTTCTCGGAAGAAGAGACGGCACGTCACCATCAAGATATCGAGAACGGCGGCTTCGTCCTCTTGCTTGATACGGACGATGGTGTCCTCGATAACGGACGGAACGATACGTTCGAAGGACGTACGTCAGCAGGCTACGGTTCAGAAGGGAACGAGGCTGGAAACATGACGGCTCGTGACCCGATTGGTACAGGTGTCGGAGCAGCCGGAACAGGTCTTGACGCGACGGGATCGCATCATGACTCCACGCGTCACCACGACATGGACGAGGATATCCGTAACCGCACCGACTTGACGGACGAGCAGAAGTTGCAGTTGCATGAAGAACGTCTACAAGTGAACAAAGAGCGCGTCCAAACGGGCGAGGTTCGCGTCGAGAAAGACGTCGTCGAGCATGAAGAACGCATCGATGTCGAAGTCGAGCGTGACGAAGTGTATGTCGAGCGACGTCCAGTCGACGGTGACCGCGCCGCGACAGACCACTCGTTCGATGCGACGAACGATCGTGACGAGATTCGCGTTCCGGTGACGGAAGAGCGGGTCGATGTGACGAAGAAAGATGTCGTCGCTGAAGAGATTGTCGTCGGCAAGAAAAAAGTGAAGGATACTGAAACAGTACGCGAGACAGTCCGGAAGGAAGAAGCCCATATCGAGGGTGAAGATGACCTCCGCAAGCGTGACGGTGACCACACACGCCGTGACGACCGCGACCGCCTCTAATTTGACCAAGTACCTGAAGAAGGATGGTTCTCTCTAAAGGGACCATCCTTTTTTTACGACATACTTTAGGAGGAATGAGACATGAGACAAGCCATCATTTCTGAACTGTTCGACGATGCCACGGCGTTGCTCGCGCGGACGGTCGACTTGAAACGAGAAGGTTACGACGAAGGAGACATGTTCGTGCTCGTCAAACGTAAAGAGACGGGAGAGGCCGTGAAACGTCAATCGAATCTATACGTTCTCGTCGCCGACGACCCGCAGGCGATCGCTTCGCTCGTCACATCGAGCGAGCGTCCGGTCGAGCGATGGCTCGGCAGTATGCGCTTGACGCCTGAAAGACAGGAGACGTTCGCCCAGGCGATCGAGCAAGGAAAGTTGTTCCTCTACGTCGACGCGGAACAAGGCGAACGGCTCGAAGCAGAGACAGCGACCCGTCGAAAACAAGCGACAGACACCGAAGAACAAACGCTCGCCCTGCATGAGGAACGGCTCGACGTGAAGAAGCGAGCGGTCCAAACCGGTGAGCTCGTCGTGAACAAACGTGTCACCGAGACCAATCAAGAGATTGAAATCCCGATTCGGAGGGAACAGTTACACGTAGAGCGCAAAGACGGTTCGCTAGAAGAGATTGAAGACTATGATTTCGACCGACCGGGCATCCGGACGATCGACGAAGGCGATCACCTTCGGATTCAAGTTATCGAAGAGCGAGCGTTCATCGTCAAGCGACCTGTCGTCGTCGAGGAGATCATCGTGCATAAGCACGTGCGAGAAGACGTCGAAACGGTCACGGAGACGTTGCGCAAAGAAGAGATCGAGGTCCGGGAGGAAGGCGATGCCCGCATCGACATCGATTCACCACTTACAGAGCGAAAGGATGAGACATAATGAGCAGAAGACGATTTGTTGACACGTACCAAGACGAGGCGGCCCTCGTCTCGAAGATTGATCAGTTGAACCATGATGGCTATGACGAGAAGGACTTGTTCGTCGTCGTGCGAGACGAGGATAACGTATCGCTCGTCAAACGAAACACCGATGCGAAAGTGGAAGAGGCTTCAGCTTCATGGCTGCAAAAGTTTGCCGGCGTCGCTGAAGGCGAGCAAGAAGTGAAACGAGCGCTCCTCGACCTCGGACTCGCGGACGATGACGTGAACAAGGCGTACGGAGACATCATGAGCGGTGGTTATGCGCTCATTCTCGATGAACCGGATACCGGCTTCAACGACGGGGACAACCCGGCGTTTGAAGGGCATGAAGGCAATGCGACGTTCGGCCGCGATCGCGACGTTTGATTTGGAACGGCTTCGGGGGAACTCGAAGCCGTTTTTGTCTGCCGTAAACTGTGAGGAAAAAAAGAAAGAAAAAGTTCTATGCAAACGATTGCATTCTTCGTTGAGTCGTGTAAAATGAGAGGTGAGATTGAAATACAGCGCTTTCATAGACAAACGGTTGCATGATTCCGTTGTCTATCGAGGAGTAGCCTTGTAGAGAAAAAGGAGTGGCAGACAGATGAAACGATTGTTTGCAGTCGATGAATGGAAAGTAACGGAAGAAGGGCTTCACCCGAAAGAGAACCGTCTCGCCGAATCGATCACCTCGCTCGGTAACGGGCATATGGGGATGCGCGGGAACTTCGAGGAAGATTACTCGAATGACACGCACCAAGGGTTTTATGTGGCAGGCGTCTATTACCCGGACAAAACGCGCGTCGGTTGGTGGAAGAACGGCTATCCGGAATACTTCGCAAAAGTGTTGAACGCAACAAACGTCATCGGACTTCGTGTTGCCATTAACGGGACAGCGGTCGACTTGGCGAAATGGGACGTGAAAAAATTCAAGCGCGAGCTCGATATGCAACGTGGCGTCCTCACGCGGACGTTCACATTGTTGAACGGGACGGAAGAGACGAAAGTGGAAGTCGTCCGTTTCTTCTCGATCGTCGATAAAGAAATCTTAGCGATTCGTTATAACGTCACGCCGATCAACTACGAGGCGAAAATCGAGTTCACGCCATACTTGGACGGTGATGTCGTCAACGAGGACTCGAACTATGACGAGAAGTTCTGGTTGCCGGTCGAACACGGTGTCGAAGAGCGTTTCGGTTTTGTCACGACGAAGACGAAAAAGCTCGATTGGCACGTGACGGCTTCGATGATTGCAGACGTCGAAGGCGCGCGCTGTGAAGTGCTCGAAGCGACCGACCTGTTCGTCGCGAACAAGTTCACGGTGACGGCGCCAGCCGGTGAGACGGCAACGGCGTACAAATACGTCTCGGTCGTCACGAACCGTGACTACGAAGTCGAGGAATTGCAGTCGACGGGAATGCAACGCGTTGAGATGGCGTTTGAGAAAGGCTTTGAGACGCTCCTCGCCGAGCAGACGGACGCTTGGCTCGCACGTTGGGAGGACGCGGACGTCCGCATCGACGGCGACGCCGAAGCACAACAGGGCATTCGCTTTAACATCTTCAATATGTATCAGACGTACACAGGCGAGGACTCACGTCTCAACATCGGTCCGAAAGGGTTCACCGGTGAAAAGTATGGCGGTGCCACGTATTGGGATACAGAAGCGTATTGCCTCCACTTCTATTTAGCGACAGCCAAACCAGAAGTGTCGTGGAACTTGCTCAAATATCGCCACAACCAATTGCCGCAAGCAAAAGAGAACTCGGTCAAGAACGTCGGCATGGAAGGCGCCCTCTATCCGATGGTGACGATGAACGGCGAGGAGTGCCACAACGAGTGGGAGATCACGCATGAAGAGATTCACCGGAACGGCGCCATCGCACATGCCATCTTCAACTATACGAACTTCACAGGCGATAAGTCATACCTCGGGAAATACGGACTTGAAGTATTGGTCGAGATCTCGCGTTACTGGGCGAGCCGTGTCAACTTTGTCCCGCACAAAGATGTCTACATGATCCTAGGCGTCACAGGTCCGAACGAATACGATAACAACGTCAACAACAACTGGTACACGAACTTGATTGCCGCGTGGACGCTTGAATACACGCAAGAGGTGTACAACTACTTGAAACAAGCGGAGCCGGCTCGTCTTGAAGAGCTCGTCTCGACGCTCGGCATCACGGACGAAGAGATTGCGAAGTGGAACGATATCCAGACGAAGATGTACTATCCGAAAGACGACCTCGTCCCAGACGTGTTCATGCAACAGGACGGCTTCATGGATAAAGAACAAATCTTAGTGAAAGATCTCGATCCGAAACACTTGCCGCTCAACCAAAACTGGTCGTGGGACCGCATCCTCCGCTCGAACTTCATCAAGCAGGCGGACGTGCTCCAAGGGCTCTATACGTTCAGCGACCGCTTCACGGTCGAACAGAAGCGGGCCAACTTCGACTTTTATGAGCCGCGGACGGTCCACGAGTCGAGCTTGTCGCCTTGCGTCTACTCGATTATCGCGGCTGAAGTCGGTTACGAGGACAAGGCGGTCGAGCTCTATCAACGTTCGGCACGACTCGATCTCGATAACTATAACAACGATACAGAAGACGGGCTTCACATCACGTCGATGGTCGGCTCGTGGATGTCAATCGTGCACGGTTTCGCCGGCATGCGCGCCCTTGAGAACGAGCTTACGTTCAGCCCGATGATTCCGAAGGATTGGAACGGCTATTCATTCAATATGCTCTGGCGCGGCCATCACTTGACGATCACATCGACGCGTGACCATGTGACGATCAAGCAGACGGGCGGCACGGACGTTTGCATCACGGTCTATGGAAATGTCGTCAACGTCCCGGCAAACGATGCCGTGACAATCGAGACAGTGAAAGCGTAATCAAATGCGTCAGTACAACAAGTCGGCTTCGGCCGTCTTGTTTTTTTTTCATCATGCCTCTACAGATTGCATTATTTTAATGATAGGCAGCGCTTGGAATCTATGTTATCTTGATTCTTAGCTATTTTTGAAAGGGGAGACAAAACTTGACGGAAGCCGTTAAAGAACATGCTCGCATCGGAATCGTTTCGATTATTGGGGGAGTATTCGTTGCATTATCCATGACATTATTTTTAATCCCGGCGGGGGTATACTCGACCGGATTTACAGGGCTCGCCCAAATCTTTACGCAACTGTTTGCGGGGACACCGTTTGAGCTCGGGGAAGGAATTTGGTTCTTCGTCTTAAACGTGCCGCTACTCATTGTCAGCTACTTCATGCTCGGCAAGAACATGATGATTCATACACTCATCAGTGTCGCGGCAGTCACCGTGTTCATTCGTGTGCTTCCACAATCGCAGCTCCTCTCGGACGACCCGCTCTTGAACGCCGTGTTCGGCGGGGTTTTGCTCGCAATCGGTTCAGGGATCACGATTCGCTTCGGCGCCTCGACCGGCGGATTCGATATCGTCGCGCTCATCTTGGCGAAATTCACGAACAATTCGGTCGGCGTCTACTTGTTCCTCATGAACATGATGATCGCACTTTGGGCCGGTGCGTTATTTGGTTGGCAGACTGCGCTTTATACAATCGTCTTCTTGTACGTGACGTCGAAAGTCATCGACGAGATTTATACGAACACGCAGCGTCAAACACTCTTCATCGTCACGAGCCATCCGGACGAAGTGACGAAAGAGTTGCATCAACACGTCTTCCGCGGCATCACGCTCATGCCGTCGATCGGCACGTACTCAAAAGTCGAAAAGGCGACGCTCATGATGGTCGCCCAGCGCCACGAAGTTCGTGAAATCACGCGCATCTGTAAGGATGCCGATCCGACCGTCTTCATCAATATGGTTCCGACCGAAGATGTCGAAGGTGCGTTTCGACGCTAAAATAACCCCCGCTGAACACTCAGCAGGGGTTATTGTATAGATAGAGGTCAAACAAGTGTGAGGGGGACGCGTGATGATTGGAGTCAGCATTGCGACGAAATGGGAATATGAAGCGACATTGGAGTACTATGACGTCAAAGCGGATGAGCGGTTCAGTTACCCGTATGGCGAGTATTTCAGGAGGATACTTAATGACGTCGAACTTGTTTTTTATAGCACCGGTGTGCGGAAAGCTAACGGGGTCGGTGCCAATCAATACATGATGTCTCGGTTCAATTTAGTAAAAGTCATCGTGGCTGGGACGTGCGCCGGAATCGATGATACGTTTGACCCGTTGGATATCTTCGTCCCGCATCGCGCCGTTCAATACGATTGTACGGTCAAAGAAGTAGAGCCGCTCATCAAACCATCGTTCATCGTCGACATTGAACTAACGAACTACGGGGAAGATTATTTAACCGGTACCATCGCGACGGCCGATCGAGCGGTCGTGATGTGGAACGATTATTTGGAACTGAAAGGACACGACATCACCATCGCGGATACGGAGGCGGGCGCCATCGCGTATATCTGCAAAAAAAATGACGTCGAGTGTATCATTGTCAAAGGAATCTCTGACTTCCCGGCAGATGAACGCGATACGAATCCAGTCGACTCGAACGTGGAACAAATCAATGTATACATCGCGAACACCCCAAAAGTCATGATTAAGATTTTTGACGACTATTTGTGGCGCTTTATTTGACCGAGTTTTAGAGCCGAACGCAAAACACACCGACTGCATTCAGTCGGTGTGTTGATTATGCCTTGATGCCGAGTTTTTCTTCGAGGTAGATGGCGATGCCGTCTTCCATGTTCGACGCGGTCACTTCGTTCGCGACGGCTTTCAACTGGCTGATGGCGTTCCCCATCGCGACGCCGGTGCCGACATAGTCGAGCATCTCGAGGTCGTTCTCCTCGTCGCCGAACGCGATGATGTTTTTGCGGTTGATGCCGAGATGTTTCGACACTTCACGCAATCCGAGCGCCTTCGATGTGTTTTGGCTCATGACTTCGATCATGTGCTCCGGCATGCGCCATTGGCGGTTCAAGACGGCCTCGGCGTGAACTTTATTCAAACGTGCACGGACGTTGTCGACGTGCTCTTTCGTCGCATGGATGAGGAGTGACGTCGGCTCTTCTTGTAAGTGTTTGAGCAAGTTGCCCGATGTGACGCTGAGCGCGCGCTCGGTGTAGGGGCTATAAAATTCTTGCGGTTCTTTTTGGAAGTAGACGTGGTCCGTCACTTCGACGACGATGTTGTGTGCTTTCGTCTCCGACACTTCCTCGATGATCTCGTGCGCCGTCTTGAGTGGGATTGGTCGGTGCGTCACGGCGTATGACGAGTCTTTCGGATGGTGGACGAGCGCGCCGTTGAAGTTGATGAGCGGCGTCGTCAAGTCGAGCTGGTCATAGTACATGATGGAGTGGCGATGCGGTCGTCCGGTCGCAATCATGACTTCATGACCAGCATCTCGCGCCGCTTGGAGCGCACGAATGTTTCGGTCGCTAATCGTCTTGTCATCTCGTAACAACGTGCCGTCCAAATCTACTGCGATTAAATAACGTGACATTAGTCATCCTCTTTTCTACGATGTGCTGTTTCTCTGACGGTATCATATTTCCGGTTTCAACGGAAAGAATATACAATCGAGGTCGCACATTTATCAGGAACAATGCTATACTAATCTCGTATGAGCAATTCATGCATCATCTGTGAGATGGAGGGGACTTTCGATGCGATATTTAGTCACATTGTTCTGGGCAATTTTGCTTTCGAACACAGCAATCTTTATCATTTCTGCTGTCGACGGCGTGCCATTCAATGCGGTGCTCGCGACAGCGTTTGGCGTGGTCATCACAATCTTTATCGTGCTCTTGGATGTCGTGAACCAAGATATGGGGATCAGCGACGTCGCCCAAGAGAAGTAAGGCGTTCACAATCAAACTGGCTCACATCTGAGTCAGTTCTTTTTATATCTGAAGGAGGAACCAACTATGAAAAATGATGCAAAACGCGCGAACTTTATCACGTTCGCAATCATCGGTGCCATCATCGTCATCGGTATCGGGCTGTTGTTCTTTTTGAACAACGCGAACGAAGAGGAAGGCGTCAACGCCGTCACGGCAGAAGAGCTGGAGACGAAGATTTCGGAAGAAGAAGAGGTCGTCGTTTACTTCTGGCAGACTGGCTGTGAGTACTGTGAGCAGGTGAAACCATACGTCGAGCCTCTCGTTGAAGAGTACGATGCCGTCTCGATCAACTTGGCCGACCATAACGTCTGGACGACGTACGGCATCAACGGCACGCCGACGGTCATCCGGTTTGAGGATGGTCAAGAGACGGGCCGCATCGAAGGAGCCGTATCGGAACAGCAGTATGAGACATTCTTTAAAAATGAGGAGGGCGAACAGTGATTAAAAGCCGTTTCTACCAGACGTTGTTTGAATTGAACGCCTCCCCGTTCATCGCCAAACGGCTCCGGTGGTTCGCTGAATCGAACTATAGCCGTCCGCTCATCGCCTCGTTCGCGAAAACGTACAAGATTGACGTTGAAGAAGCGAAAGACCCAATGGATGCGTATCCGAGTCTGCACGCGTTCTTCACTCGACATCTGAAAGAAGGAGCTCGTCTGATTGATGCGGATGCACAGTCGATCGTCTCTCCGTGTGACGGGAAGTTATCCATCGTCACAGATATCACAGACGATAGCCGCTTTGAAGTGAAGGGCCAATCGTACACGCTCGCTGAGATGCTCGGCTCGCAACAAGAGGCACGTCGCTATGCAGGCGGCACCGTCTGCGTGCTCTACTTGAGCCCGCGCGATTATCACCGCGTCCACGTCCCGCTCGCCGGGCGCGTCCTCAGCCACTACGAGCTAGGCGACCGCTCGGCACCGGTCAACGAGATCGGCTTGACGGAGACGGTTCGTCCACTCTCGCGCAACTATCGCCGCATCACGCGATTCGATAGCCCTGCCGGTGTCTATGAACACATCATGGTCGGCGCCTTGAACGTCAACACGATCGAGTGGACCCATGACGGGTCGTACGTGGAAAAGGGAGACGAAGTCGGCTACTTCTCGTTCGGCTCGACCGTCGTCCTTTGCTTCGAAAAAGGGCGCGTCCATATCGATTCGTCTAAAATCGGTCCGGTCCGGCTCGGTGAAGCCATCGGCACGATTCAATGAAAATTTCAAACTTTTTCATTCCGGCCAAACGATACACTAGTCGTTTGGTCGGTTTTCGTTTACCATAGAAGGGATATCAATACTTATAAGAGTAGTTGAATCGCTTTAGATAATTGGAGGAATTCAAACGTGTTTAATCGACTTTATCCGAAACAGTTCGTCGCGTCAGTCTTTGACATCGACCTTGAAGAATTAAAAGACCGTGGTGTCCGCGTCATTTTGACGGACCTTGATAATACACTCGTGGCTTGGGACGTCCCGCACGCACCGGAGCTTCTTTTGCTCTGGCTTGAAAAAGTGAAATCACATGGACTTGACGTCATCGTCGTGTCGAATAACAATGAAAACCGCGTCCGGACGTTCACGGAACCGCTCGGACTCCATTACGTATCGCGTGCGAAAAAACCGTTGCCGTCCGGCTTCAAGCAAGCGCTCGCGAAATACGGCTATTCGACGAAAGAAGCGATTTTCTTAGGCGACCAGTTGTTCACGGACGTGCTCGGCGCGAACATGGCCGGCATCCACGTCATTCACGTCGAACCGGTCGTCAAGACGGATGGACTCGTCACGAAGTTCAATCGCATGCTCGAGAAAGTCGTGTTCGCGCATATGAAACGTCGCGGGAAGTACGTATTGATCACGAAAAAAGTCGAGGAAATCGCCGTCGATGCGAAGCGGGCCAAAGTGGCCGTCGCTGAGAAAATCGGGGAAGCGATGCACTCGCGTTCCGAAGATTCACATAAAAAAGATGAATAAGGACCTCGAACGCAAAGGAAGAAGGAGGCTGTCCTTGTACGGCGCGTAAGGCGTCGGAATTAACGCTTCAGGAGTAGCGGCGAGGCGCTACAGTGAATGAAGAAGAGGAAACTCAAATGACAGCAAATCATGCTATGGAAGAAACAAAACGTTATTGCGCCGGTTGCGGCGTTCTCATTCAAACGGAAGACCCGGCTGGTGTCGGGTATGCTCCGAAATCGGCACTTGATCGCGAAATCGTCATTTGCCAACGTTGCTTCAAACTGAAACACTACAATCAGATTCAAGACGTCGAACTGACAGATGACGACTTCTTGCGCATCTTGAACGGAATCGGTTCGCGCGAAGCGCTCGTCATTAAAATCGTCGACATCTTTGACTTTAACGGGAGCTGGCTCCCGGGACTGCAACGGTCAGTCGGGTCGAACCCGGTCCTTTTAGTCGGGAACAAAGTCGACTTGTTACCGAAATCCGTCAACCCGAACCGGATGGCGAACTGGATGAAGAGCGAGGCGAAAGAACTCGGCTTGAACCCGGTCGACGTCCATTTGATTAGTGCGAAGAAAGGGCACGGCATCGACGAGCTCGCCGAGAAGATTGAATATTATCGGAAAGGCAAGGACGTCTACGTCGTCGGTTGTACGAACGTCGGGAAATCGACGCTCATCAACCAAATCATCAAACGTTTCGGCGAAGCGGACGAGGCGATCATTACGGTCAGCCATTTCCCGGGAACGACGCTCGACTTGATTGACGTCCCGCTCGATGATGACGCGAACTTGTATGACACACCAGGGATCATCAACCGCCATCAGATGGCCCACTACGTCGACGCCAAAGACTTGAAGACGATCACGCCGAAAAAAGAGATCAAGCCACACGTGTTCCAGTTGAACCCGCAGCAGACGCTCTTCTTCGGTGGTCTCGCTCGTCTCGACTACATGGAAGGCAACAAGCGCTCATTCGTCGTCTACATGTCAAACGAGTTGAAGACACACCGTACGAAACTCGATAAAGCGGACGAGTTGTACGAGAATCACATCGGTCAAATGCTCAACCCGCCGAACGAGAAGACGCTCGAGAAGTTGCCGCCGCTCGTCCGTCACGAGTTCAGTCTCCGGGACGGCGTGAAGACGGACATCGTCTTCAGCGGTCTCGGTTGGGTCGCCATTCACGGCAAAGGCGGCCGCATCGCTGCCTGGGCACCAAAAGGAGTCGCCGTCACATTGCGTGAGGCACTCGTATGAGACTGGCCGTCATCGGTCACCCGATTGCTCATTCGCTCTCTCCCGTCCTGCACGAGCAGTGGCTGAGGGCGTCTGGGCTTTTCGGGCGTTATGAGGCGCTCGACGTCGCCGAAGAAGACTTGAGCGGATTGTTTCAGGCGATGCGCGATGGCGAATGGGACGGCTTCAACGTCACGGTTCCGTATAAAGAAACCGTCATCCCGTACCTTGACGAACTCGATTTGGCGGCTACGGATGCCGGTGCGGTCAATACGGTGTATAAGCGGGACGGCAAATTGATTGGGACGAACACGGACGGTGCCGGTCTCGTCGCCGCCCTGTCTCCTCTGACAGACTGGTCCGGTCGTGTGCTCGTCATCGGAGCAGGTGGTGCGGCGCGCGGGATTATCAGTGCGCTACCGACCCGTGACGTCACCATCACGAACCGGACGATGGAACGGGCGGAGCGTCTTGCCGAACGGTTCGGCATCGAAGCAAAAGCCTTTGTAGACGTTGACATCGCGCGATACGACGTCATCATTCAGACGACTTCGGTCGGGATGGACGGCGTCCATTCGCCGCATTCATTAAATGGGTTACGACAAAACACGGTCGTTTGTGATATCATATATCGTCCACTCGTCACACCGTTTTTAAAAGAAGCCGCTAAAAAAGGGGCGATCATCGTCAACGGAACAGCCATGTTCGTCGGACAAGGTGCTTTGGCGTTTGAGTATTGGACAGGTGTGAAACCGGATCAATTTGTTGGAATGAAGTTAATTGAGAGCTTATTGGAGGAATAGAAATAATGTTATCAGGTAAACAAAAACGATTTTTACGTGCAGAGGCACATCACCTCTCACCGATTTATCAAGTCGGAAAAAATGGTGTCAGTGAAGCGATGTGTAAAGATATTAGTGACGCGCTCGAGAAGCGTGAGTTGTTGAAGGTTCAAGTGCTTCAAAACTGTGCCGACACGCCGAAAGACGTGGCAGGAGAGCTTGCGGAAGGGACGAAGGCAGAAGTCGTTCAAGTCATCGGCAAAGTCATCGTCTTGTACAAACAGGCGACAGAGAAAGAAAACCGCCAAATCAAACTCCCATGAGCCGCATCGGACTGATGGGAGGAACGTTCGACCCGCCGCACCTCGGTCATTTGTTGATTGCCGAGCAGGCGCGTGAACAGCTTGAACTCGACGAAGTCTGGTTTTTGCCGGCGGCCATCCCGCCCCATAAGTCCGGGTTCAGTCAAGCGGAAGACCGAATCGAGATGACGCGACGCGCGATCGCGTCGAACCCGGCGTTCAAGCTCGATTTGATTGAGTTCGAACGGACCGAGCCGTCTTATACGGTGGAGACGATGCGACGGTTGCGCGAGCGCTATCCGGACGATGCGTTCTATTTCTTGATTGGGGCCGACTCGCTCGAATCACTCGAAAAGTGGTACGATTACGAGACGCTCGTCACCCTCGTCACGTTCGGTGCCGTCGCTCGTCCCGGGAGTCGTTATCGCATTCCGAAACGGGCCGATGTCCGGACGATCGATATGCCACAACTCGAAATCTCATCGACGGATATTCGCGAGCGGGCAAAACGCAATCGTTCGATTGCGTATCTCGTGCCATCAGAAGTGGAAACTTATATCAAGGAGCATGGATTGTATGACGTATGAACAAGCGAGAACGTTGATTGAACAGACGTTGCCAGAGAAACGATTCATCCATACGCTCGGTGTCGTCGAGACGGCGGAACACTTGGCGAAAATCTATGGCGTGAACGTCGAACAGGCCCGTCTGGCCGCAATGTTGCACGATTATGCGAAATATATGGACCGTGACGAGATGCGTCAAGTCGTCCTCGACGAACAGCTTGACCTCGCTTTACTCGAATTTGATGACGAACTCTTGCATGCGCCGGTCGGGGCAGTTTTGTTAGACCGTTCCTATGACCTCGACGCATCCGTCGTCTCCGCCATTAAGAACCATACGACCGGTTCCCCGGGTATGTCGCGCCTCGACCAAGTCATCTTTGTGGCCGATGCGATTGAACCGAACCGGCGTTACCCTGGTGTTGAAGCGTTGCGGGACGTCGCCGAGCAGTCACTCGAGTTGGCTGTCGTCGCGACGTTACGTCAGTCGATTCAACACTTATTGAACAAGTCGGTACGGATTTTCCCACTGACGATTGCGACATATAACGCTTTTGTGAAAACACCTTAGGAGGGTCAATATGACTGTAAAAGAACAACTTGAATTGATTGTAAAGGCTGCTGATGATAAGCGCGCCGAAGAAATCGTCGTCCTTGACATGGAAGGCATCTCGCCGATTGCAGATTACTTCGTGATTTGCCACGGAAACTCAGAGAAGCAAGTCGAAGCGATCGCTCGTGAAATTAAAGATGTTGCGGGCGAGAACGATCTTCCGCTCCACAAGTTCGAGGGAATGGACACGGCACGTTGGGTGCTCGCTGACCTCGAGAACGTCGTCGTCCACATCTTCCATCGTGACGACCGTGATTACTATAACCTCGAAAAACTTTGGGCTGACGCGCCGCACGTCGAAGTGGAAGTCGGTTAATGGCGTACGAAGGGTTCGCCTACGTATACGATGAGTTGATGAAAGATGCGCCTTACGGAGAGTGGGTCGCGTTTGTGCGACGTCATGTGCCGGACGGGGCATCGCTCGCCGACGTCGGATGCGGGACGGGTTCTGCGACGATTCAACTTGCCGCACACTACGATACGATCGGGCTCGACTTGTCGGAGTCGATGCTTGAAGTCGCGCAAGAAAAAGCGCTCGAGGCAGGTGTCAACTTGCCGCTATGGCAACAGGACATGCGGGAACTCGAGTTGCCGCAACCGGTCGATGCCGTGACGATTCTGTGTGATTCGCTCTGCTATCTTGCGGACGAGGCCGACGTCATCGATACGTTCGAAGCCGTCTATGAGCAACTCAAACCGGGCGGCACGTTCCTCTTCGACGTCCACTCGCCGAACAAGATGCAGACGCTCTTCAACCAAAAGACGTACGCGTCGAACGGGGAGGATTGCTCGTACATCTGGTTCGCCGACCCGGGCGAAGCCCCGCTCTCGGTCGTCCACGACTTGACGTTTTTCGTCGCCCTCGAGGACGGGACGTACGAGCGGGTCGAAGAGACGCACGAGCAACGGACGTATGAGCCGGGACAATACATGCAGTGGCTCATCGGTGCGGGCTTTCATGTGAAGTCGGTCACGGCCGACTTCACGGACAAGGCGCCAGGACCGGACGCTGAACGAATCTTCTTCGTTGCCGAGAAATGAACTTGGCCCCATCGCGAACGCGATGGGGCCTTTTGTGTACAATCCGACAAAAGGGTGAATTGTTTGGAGGTATCGTTGTGATTCACGCCGAAACGGGAATCGGATAAGGAGTGAATGATAGAAAGAAGGGATTCGAGATGAAACTGACGCGTGGACGGATGCTAGAGTTCGGTTTTGTGTTGTTCATGGCAATCATTCTCGTCGCTTCGGTGATTGAAGAGGCGTGGTTTGACGCAAGCGTCGCCGCTGCCGGCATCGTGTCTGGATTGATTCCGTTCATATTAGAAAAAGTGTTCAAAACCGAATTTGACGCCAAAATGAAAGTCGCCTATATCTTGTTCCTGTTCGCCTCACAATATTTGGGTTCGATCGTCGGATTGTATTCGAACGGGTGGTGGGACACATTCCTTCACGTATTAAGCGGCATATTCATCGCGTTTCTCGGGTATGACTTCTTTAGTCGGCTCGATGACGACATCCGGCTCGAGATGCCGAAGCGATTCGTCTTCGTCTATATCGTCGTCTTTGCGATGGCCGGGGCCGCGCTTTGGGAAATGTATGAATTCACGTCGGACTTGGTGTTGAACACGACGATGCAAGGTAACGGAAATGACGACACAATGGTCGACATCGTCGCGGGGTCGCTCGGGGGTATCATCGCAGCCTTGCTCGTGACGGAGATTCACCGGAAAGAGCAGCACGAAAAACGAAAAAACTGAGAGCGATTTCAAAAACGCCCGAGTTTGCCTCGAGCGTTTTATTTGTAATAATTATTATCTTTTAATATTATTAATCTTGTAATAATGATTATTAAGAGGAGGCTATATTAATGGATCAACATCGTCGTCTAACTACTAACCAAGGCGTCCCAATCGGGGATAACGCCAACTCCATCACAGCGGGTCGCCGCGGCCCAACGCTTCTCGAAGATTATCAGCTAATTGAGAAACTCGCCCACTTTGACCGTGAGCGCGTGCCGGAGCGGGTCGTGCATGCCCGTGGTGCCGGAGCACACGGTGTCTTCAAAGTTAAAAATAGCATGAAACGATATACAAAAGCCAAATTTTTGCAGGAAGAAGGACAAGAGACACCGGTTTTCGCTCGCTTCTCGACTGTCATCCATGGTCTCGGCTCACCGGAGACGCTCCGTGACCCACGTGGATTCTCCGTCAAGTTTTACACGGAAGAAGGGAACTACGATTTCGTCGGAAACAACTTGCCGGTATTCTTTATCCGTGACGCTATCAAATTCCCAGACGTGATTCACTCACTCAAACCGGACCCACGCACGAACCTACAAGACCCGGACCGTTTCTTCGACTTCATGTCGCTCACGCCGGAATCGACGAGCATGCTCATCCACTTGTTCAGTGATGAAGGAATCCCGGCCTCATACCGTCATATGCGCGGTTCATCGGTCCACTCATTCAAATGGGTCAACGAATACGGGAACACGGTGTACATAAAACTCCGTTGGGTTCCGAAACAGGGCATCAAGAACTTGTCGATGGAAGAAGCGGCCAAAGTACAGGCCGAGGACTTCAACCACGCGACACGCGACTTGTTCAACGCCATCGAAGAAGGCGACTTCCCAGAGTGGGATCTTTACGTCCAAATCCTCGACCCGGCCGATATGGACAACTTCGACTTCGATCCGCTCGACGCGACAAAAGATTGGTTCGAAGACGTCATCCCGTATCAACTCGTCGGAACGATGACATTGAACAAAAACGTCGACAACTACTTTGCTGAGACGGAATCGGTCGGCTTTAACCCGGGCGTTCTCGTCCCAGGGATTCAACCGTCTGAAGATAAGATGCTTCAAGGGCGTCTCTTCTCGTATTCGGACACGCAACGGTACCGCATCGGCGCGAACTATCTCCAACTCCCGATCAACTGCCCGTTCGCACAAGTGTCGAACAACCAGCGTGATGGGGCGATGCCGTTCAAGCAACAGACGAGCACTGTGAACTATGAACCGAACCGTTATGAAGACACACCGCGACCGGATGCTGCGTATATTGAACAGGAGCAACCGCTCAATGGCGTAGCCGGTCGTCAAAAGATTGAGAAGACGAACGACTTCGGTCAAGCAGGCGAAGTGTACCGTCGTTACTCGCAAGAAGAGAAAGATGGCCTCGTCCGTAACCTCGTCGCCCACATCAAAGAAGTTCGTCACGAGAAGACTGTTCTTCTCTTGATTTGCAACTTCTATCGGGCCGACCGTGACCTCGGCGAGCGTCTCTCGAAAGAGTTGAACGTCGACATCACACCGTTCTTGAGCCAAGTGACAGAATAAGCAGGAGGAGCAGGGCGCGTTTGCGCTCTGCTTTTTTTGCGTATACTAGAGAAGGAGGTGTTGAGATGAATGTACGAAGTGGAGGATACTTGCTGATCGAACGGACCAAACGAGCGGACTATATGGACGAGCAACGGATTCCGGAGGTCGTGCAGTCAGCGAGTGCATGCATTTGTGAGCAACACCCCACGCTTGATGTACTTTGGGGGACATCGAAACGTCGTCAGGAGGCGTATCGAGAACGATTGCGACTCAGCGTGGAAGACTTCCTCCTGCTCATGGAATGGGTGGAGGTGTTTCACGAGAGTGGAGAACTCGGATATCCCCAAACGTTTCAGACGATTGAACTCGCCAAGACGTTTCGGGACCGCTTCTTCACCCACATCGAACTCGACATCATCGAGCTGAAACTGCCTGTATCCTATGTCGCGGACTTTTTAGCAGAAGGACAAGTTGGGGACCATCCCGAGCAGTACGGCGTCGAGCGGTTCATTTTGCGACACGAACACGACGAACCGCTTGGACGACCTCTCGGTTATGAAATGCTCGGGTATGAGTACGGCACGTTCCACTCATACTTATGTAATGGGCTAGAGCGTGACTTCGCCGAACGATTCACGTTTCGGTTGAACGACCATGGCTTTATTGCGACGCTCGAAGAAGCGGAACGGTATTGCGCATACAGCAATCAAGAAGATGTGGGGACGGAGCCTGTCTTATGGTTACCATGGATCATTTCGAAAGTAGAGTGAAGTCTCTAAAATTGTCGGGCACGTTCCGCTATGTCAAGATTAGGCAAAAGGGGGAAGCTGCATGAATCAAGTCATCGAAACGTTATTGAACCACCGCTCCGTCCGCTCGTTCACGGACGAGCGTTTGACCGAAGAACAAATTCGGCTCATCGTCGAGAGTGCCCAACGTGCCTCGACGTCGAGCTTCATCCAAGCCTATTCCATCATCGGTGTGACCGATTCGGACAAGAAAGCACGGCTCGCCGAGATTGCCGGTAACCAAAGCTACGTCGCCGACAACGGGCACTTCTTCGTCTTTTGCGCCGACTTGTATCGCCATGAAGTGATTGGAGACATGCGTGACGCCGATGTGACCGGGACGCTCGAGACGGATGAGAAGCTCCTCGTCGCCGTCATTGATGCGGCGCTCGCCTCACAAAACGCCGTCGTCGCTGCGGAGTCGATGGGATTCGGCATTTGTTACATCGGGGGCATTCGAAACGACATGTTCGCGGTGAAGGAATTGCTCGGCCTGCCGGAACGTGTGTTGCCGCTCTTCGGGCTCGCGGTTGGTGTCCCAGACCACGTCGAGGACCAGAAGCCGCGCTTGCCGTTCGAACACGTCTATCACGAGAATACATATGAACTCGACCCGAACGAGCTGAAGCGCCAACTGTCGCATTATGACGAGACGATTCATGGCTACTATGCGGCGCGGGGGGCGAATCGCCGGGACGACACGTGGACTGCTCAGATGGGACGGATGCTGTCGAAGCCGACTCGGCTCGACGTCAAAGATTTCTTGAAGGCACAAGGTTATTTGAAGCACTAAAAACCGCCGAAACTTCGGCGGTTCAGATTGTAGAAAAAGTCACGTTTCAGGCGAACTGAAACGTGACTTTTTCGTTTTCTGGCCTTGAGGCGCTCTGCCCGAGCCACTTTTCAGGCGGATTGGACGTCCTTCCATGCCAAGACTGCCATCTTCTTGAGATTGAGGGCGGCAAAGGGTAGCATCGTCGCCATGACTGGTTCTCCACCTCTCATTATAAAAAAGGGGCGAGGGTACGAAAAGAGGGATGGATGCGTGGACCGACCAAGGGCATGGCGAGACTTCTAGGGGAGTAGCAAGCAAAGGGAGACCCAGCAGCGTTAAGCGATGCGGCTCCCTGCTTGCCCCCAGAAAAGCGAGCTGTGCCCGGTCGGACAAATAAAAAAACTGCAGACAATGTTTTGTCTACAGTCTGAACCGCCGAAACTTCGGCGGTTTTTATCTTGTCCGCGCATCGAGCCACGCTCTGTCGATGGCACCGAACTGTTTCGCGGTGATGACGCCAGACTCATCGAGCACGTACGTCGTCGGCATCGCTTGGATGCGGTATCCGTTCGCAACGGCCCCGTCTCGATCATAGACGACTTCGAACGCATCTTCATACGGGGCGACGAACGATGTGGCGTCTTCGACATCCCGTTCACTCGTCGTCGTATTCACAGCGACGATCGTCACCTCATCGGTCGAGCGGGCGAACGCGGCCAGATCGGGCATCTCGGCGCGACATGGGGGGCACCACGACGCCCAGAAGTTGATGACGACGCGTTGTCCGCGCAAGTCTTCCAATCGAAACGTACTGCCGTCTGTTCGTTTCAACTCGAAGTCTGGGGGCACTTGACCGATGTTCAATCCGGTCGTTGCGGTCGCCTCGAGCGTCGGTGTCTGGTCGGGCAGACTCGCATTGATGATGGCGAGCGCGACGACGATGCCGAGTGTGAGTTGAACGGCTTTTCGCGTGGGGCGGGCGAGGGTCGTCGCAAGCACGACTAGACCGATGAACAATCCGAGCGCCCACATGTGCCACGTCCCGGTCGCGCCCTCACGTAACAACCAGATGAACATCGCACCGGTGATCGTCCAGACGAGCGAACCACGCGACGGCGTCCGCATCCAACGCCACGTCAACAGCATCAACATGACGATGAGCCCGGCCGTGTATAGGTGGAGCGGTTGGAGTGAAGCAAAAACGGGGAGCGCGGCGTAACGCGGGACGGCGAGCGTCATCCCGAGCCATAAGACGAGACCGGACAACGCCCAATAGCCGTAAAGCTGCTTGTCGAGCCGAAAGACGAACAGTCCGATGACGAGTGCGGCGATGGCGATCGACCAATTCCCGCCAGTGGCGTATAAGGCGAGTGACAGGTTGCCGGTCGAGACGAGGCCAATCAAGACGGCGCTGCCTTTCCAAGCGAGGAAGCCGACGAACCACGTGCCGAGGACGGCGTCCCGTTCTTTTTCCGTCAACCCGATTTTTCTAAAGCCGATGTATAACAAGAGCAGGCTGACCATGAAGACGAGCAGGTCGAGCCGGATATTCAATGGACCGATTGCAATCACATCATCCCTCCTAGAGAAAAAGCGCCCAGACGAGTGTAATCTGTACCCCATGTAAAGGACATTAATAAAAAAACTTATGCTGCTTCAAGGAGATGATTCCTGTACTGTACGGGAGTCATCTTTTT
>NZ_JACSMC010000030.1:0-36495 GCF_018618435.1 Exiguobacterium sp. s150
AAAAAGATGACTCCCGTACAGTACAGGAATCATCTCCTTGAAGCAGCATAAGTTTTTTTATTAATGTCCTTTACATGGGGTACAGATTATTCAAGGATGTCTGCTAATTGTCTCGCGGTCACGTGCTTACTAAAACTTTTTGCTAAAAACTCTGTTCGATCTACTTTCACTCCTGGCAATTTCACTACATTAATCACTAACTGTTCGAAAAATTTTGCCCCATTCAACATGTTCACATTCCATCCCTTTCTACAGCCCTCATCATCACTTAAATCCTACTTAGCTATATACTGTTTCCTTTAAGCTTGTCTAGAGAAACATTTCAGCTTAGATCGATTGTCTTCTTAAGGGTTGATTTCTGTCACCAACTAAAAATCAAAAAACCTCACCACGAATTACGTCACATAGCTGAGTTTAGGGCTGTGAGATGTAATCTGTTAGATTGAGGCTTTTTGAATACGTTGATATAGAGTATGAAATAGCCGTTTATTTGGGCTCATATCGGAAGTCTGACACGTTTGCGTTTATTCGCGAGTAGAGCGACTCCATCGAAAATCGACTTGGGCGGCTCGAGGCTCCACCGTATAAGGCCTCGATGGTTTGATCGATATACGCGTTTTCCGCTTCTAAATATTCGACAACGAGGTCTTTAAACTCATCGGCCGAGGAATCCTCATGTCGCAATCTCTCCAGTTCGGTTAAATACATGTCATTGTCCGCTTGCATGCCCTGTAATTCTTCTACCGCTCCGGGAACGTTGACGTCATTTCTTGGAATGCTCGATAACGTGAGCATCTTGAGATGATGGTCGCGCGCTGACGAAATGATGGAAGCGGCATCGAAATGAATAACGGGTCTGGCGTCAATCGTTTCAACCGTTCCCGTGCTTCCGCAAGCAGATAAAGCAAGCATTGCTCCTGCGAACAGAGCGACGGATAAGAGTAACTTTTTCCTCATCGATTCTCCTTCGCACCTGTTCGATTTTTTAAGAAACTTCATCTATAGTTTCGACCACAACCCCTGTATCCCCGGCTTTCCCCAAGTCGAGCACGGTCGGCTCTTCATACGCCAAGATATGAAATTCTTGCTCGAACGTGCGGATGACGTAATGCGCAAGCGCCCCCCGCTCCGTGTTGACACGTTCTGTCCCCATATGCTCTGCTGCGAACCGTGTGAATCGGGACGTCTTCAGCTTCACGATTGGGTAAGCATTGCGTAGCCCTTCTTCGTGCATACTATGGTCCTCAATCGTCCCGAGAAACACCGCATATTGCTCGAAACGGATGAGGATCCGGTCCCGTCCTGCGTCCCACGTCAAGAGCATCGTCGGGTTATTTGCCCCGAAGAACGTCCACTCAAGTGGATAATTGGTGACGCCCTTCATCTGAAATGCTTCCGTCTCAAGCACATAGTCTTCGGTCGTCATCAAAAATTTTAAATCGATGGCCAAACCGTTTCCCCCTTTCAAAAAAAGCGACTTCCGAAAACGTCGCTTTCCCTCAATAAAAGATAAACCACAGTGCCGCTGCCACTAAAAACAGGCCGGCCCCGATGAAGAGAATCTTCGCTAATCGTTCATATACCATGTCTTCACCTCACTAATGCCGCACCGACGATGAGCGAGACACCGATCGAGAGGAGGAACGCCAAAAGTCCGACGGCGATGTTCCCTCTCTCGATCTCCTCGTTCACCTTCAAGGACAGGGTCAAAAATTCAAACAACCAATACGTGACGAGGAGCAAGAAGAACCCGAAGCCCCCGCCGACCAAAATGTCGACCATGCGATCGTGATGGCTCTCGACGGCACGGAAGATGTTGGCGAGGCCGACGACCTTCCCGCCCGTCGCGAGCGCCACGGCGATGTTCCCTTTTTGAATCTCGCGCCAATTGCTGTACGGCGTCGTCACCTCGAAGATGGCGAGCCCGACGACAATCATGAGCCCGGCGATCGTATACAGACCGAACGACTCGAGCATGACGTTAAAAGTTACGTTACCCAATAGCATCTCGTCCTCACTTCAACTCGACGACCGTGACCCCGAGTCCACCTTCGCCCATGCCGCCCGGACGCTGACTCTTCACGTGGCGATGTCCTTTCAAGAACTCTTGCGTCGCTTGTCGCATCGCGCCCGTACCGAGCCCATGGATGATGCGGACGTTGTCGTAACCCGACACGAGCGCCTCGTCGATATATTTGTCTAGGCGTGAGAGTCCTTCTTCGACGCGAACCCCTCGCAAATCGAGCTCCGACTTTGTCGTGCTCTGGCGCTTCAACGAGCTGCCTTTCGCTTTAAGCGGCTGCTCTTTCGACGGTCCGATTTTCTGAAGGTCGTCCGCTTTGACGTTCACTTTCATGATCCCGACTTGGACGTTGTACTCGTTGTCGTTGATCTGGTTCACGATATAGCCTTTTTGGTTGAACGTCGTCACTTTCACTTCTTCGCCTTTACTGAACGTACGTTTCTGTTGCGCTTTTTGTTTCACTTTTTGGATCTTTTTCTCTTGGAGCGTCGGTTTCGCCGATTCGAGTTCTTTCTTCGCGGCGATAATCTCGTGCTCTTTGACGATGCCCTGCTCGCGCAGCTTCTTCAGGCGGTCGATGACTTCGTTCGCTTGACGTTTCGCCTGCTCGACCGCTTTGTCGGCTTTCGCCTCGGCTTCGCTATACATCGTGTCGCGTTCTTTCTCGAACTCCGTCATCTTCGCCTCGAACGCCGCCTGCTCTTCTTCGAGGTCGTGGCGCTTGACGATCAACTCTCGTTCGAGTTGCTCGGCGCGTTGTTTCGCCGACTCGAGCTCGTTAATCATCGATTCGACCGACTCGGCGTCGGTGCCGACGTGGCTCCGCGCCTTGTCGATGACGTCCTCGGACAACCCGAGGCGACGGCTAATCTCGAACGCGTTCGAGCGTCCCGGCACACCGATCAACAGACGGTACGTCGGGCTGAGCGACTCGATATCAAACTCCATCGAGGCGTTCATGACGCCTTCCCGGTTATAGGCGTACGCCTTCAGTTCCGAGTAGTGCGTCGTCGCGGCCACACGGGCGCCACGGCGCTTCACTTCGTCGAGGATGGCGATGGCGAGCGCGGCCCCTTCTTGCGGGTCGGTCCCGGCCCCAAGCTCATCGAACAAGACGAGTGACATGAAATCGATCTTGTCGAGCATGCTGACGATATTCGTCATGTGCGAACTGAACGTCGAGAGACTCTGCTCGATTGACTGCTCGTCCCCGATATCGGCGTAGACGGCGTCAAACACGGACAGCTCCGTCCCGAAGTCGGCCGGCACGTAGAGACCTGACTGCACCATGAGCTGAAGCAGACCGATCGTCTTGAGTGTGACCGTCTTCCCACCGGTGTTCGGCCCGGTGATGACGAGCGAGGTGAATGCTTCGCCGAGCTCGACCGTGATCGGCACGACCTCGTCGCGAGGGATGAACGGGTGACGCGCCTGATTCAGCTTAATTTCCCGGGCGTCGTTCAACTTCGGCTCGGTCGCCTTCAACTCATGGCCGTACGCGACTTTCGCGAACACGAAGTCGAGCGTGGCGAGCACGTCGAGGTTCGTCACGATCGAATCGGCAACACCGCCGACGAGGTTCGACAGCTCGCTCAAGATGCGGTCGATCTCGGCGCGCTCTTTCAAGCGCACTTCTTGAATCTCGTTGTTGATCGAGACGATCGCCTGCGGCTCGATGAAGAGCGTCTGACCCGAAGCCGACTGGTCGTGGACGATCCCTCCGAACGCTTGGCGGTACTCTTGTTTGACCGGGACGACGTAACGGTCGTTCCGAATCGTGACGATGGCGTCCGACAACATCTTGGCGTTGTTGCGGAGAATGTTGTCGATGCGGGAGCGGACGCTGCCCTCGAAGCTACGGAGTTGCGTCCGGAGGCCGCGCAATTGCGAGCTCGCCGAGTCTTGGACCGTGCCTTGGTCGTCGATGGCGTGGCGAATCGACTGCTCGACTTCAATCAGTTTCGTCAAGCGCTCCGCATACTCGTCGAGACGCGGGATACGGAGGTCTTCGTTGTCTTCGTGGAGCTTTTCAAAGAAGTTCTTCACTTGGCGGCCGCTGTACATGACGGCGGCGACGGCGAGCAGTTCACTCGTCGAGAGCACCGAGCCGATGGCGGCCCGTTTCACTTCGGCGCGGACATCGGTCAGTCCACCGAGCGGGAGTCGGTCACGGAGACGGACGACCTCGGTCGCCTCTTTCGTGACGTTCAAATTCGCGAGCACCCGGTCGTACGAGTAATCCGGTTGCATCGAGAGCGCCCGGTCTTTCCCGAGCGAGCTCGCGGCGTGGGCGGCGAGCTGTTGGCGCAGTTTTTCATATTCTAAAACGCGTAACGCGTGATCCATCTAGCATGTTCCTTTCTGTCGCTTCGCGTCGAAGAACGCTTTGGCGTCCTTAAACGAGAGGCAGTTGATGATGTCGGACGGTTCGAGGTAGGCTTTACGGGCGTGCAAGACGCCGAGCGCCATATCTTCCATCATGTCCGGGTGGTGCGTGTCGGTGTTGATCATCAGTTTGACGCCGGCCGCCTTCGCTTTCTTCAGCGTCGCGGCCGTCAAGTCAAGCCGATTCGGATTGGCGTTCAACTCGAGCGCCGTGCCCGTCTCTTTCGCGAGGGCGATCAAGCGCTCCTCGTCGATCGGATAGCCGTCACGACGTCCGATAAGCCGGCCCGTCGGATGGGCGATGACGTTGACGTACGGTGAACGGCAGGCGTTCTCAAGCCGGGCCATGATCTCGTCGACCGATTGGTCCATCTTCGAGTGGATCGAGGCGACGACATAGTCGAGCGTCGCCAAAAACTCTGGCTCATAGTCGAGCGTGCCGTCAGGACGGATATCCATCTCGACGCCGCGCAGCACGTGCATCTCATGCTTCTTCGCGGCCTCGAGAATCTCTTCCCCTTGCGCCTCGAGCCGCTCCTCGGTCAAGCCGTTGACGAACGTCATGTACTTGCCGTGATCGGTGATGGCGATCCACTCGTAGCCGCGCGCCTTCATCGCCGCGACGAGCTCGTCGACCGTCAACTTCCCGTCCGACCAGACAGTGTGCATATGGGCGTCAGCCTTGATGTCGTCGAGTGTGACGAGTTTCGACAAGTCGTGCTCGAACTCGAGGTTTCCTGCCCGGAGCTCCGGCGGGATGAACGGCAGACCGTAGCGCTCGAACAGCTCAGCTTCCGTCTCCGGTTGCCAGAGGCCGTCCGCCGTCTCGACGCCGTACTCGGAGATCGACTCGCCTTTTGCTTTGGCGAGCTGGCGCATGCGGACGTTATGGTCTTTCGAGCCAGTGAAGTGGTGGAGCGTCGCGGCGAATGCGCCCGGCTCGACCATCCGGAAGTCGACCGACACCATCTCTTCACGTTCGAGGACGAGTGACACTTTCGTCTCCCCGGCCGCGATGACTTCATTGATGAACGGGAGCTCGAGCAGTTTGTCCCGGAGTGCGACCGGTTCCTCGGTCGCGATGATGAAGTCCAAATCCTTACACGTCTCCTCGGCGCGGCGGAAGCTGCCGCCGACCGAATGGCGGAGCACGAGCGCCTCAGCTCCAAGCACCGTCTCGATTTCTTCGACGACCGGACGCATCATCGCGTACGATAGGCGCTCCGGGCGCGACTCGAGGTTCTTCGCCGCGGCGAGCAACTTCTCGACGCTCTTCGCACCAAAGCGCGGCAACTCGGACGCCGTCCCATCTTCTAAGACGCGGATGAGCGACTCCAAGTCGACGACGCCGATTTCGCGGAGCTGCGCGAGCTTCTTGCCGCCGAGCCCTTGGATCTTGAGCAGCTTCATCAAGCCGAACGGAATCTCTGCTTGGAGCGACTCAAGCACTTCGCTCCGGCCCGTGTCCCGCCATTCTTCGAGGACGGCCGCCGTCCCTTTGCCGATACCTGGGATCGTCGTCAAATCCTCGATCTCGTCGAGTTCAAGTTCTGAGTTTTCTAATGCCGTTGCAGCTTTTCGGAAGGCGTTGATTTTGAACGGATTCTCACCCTTGATTTCCATGTATTGCGCAATCTTTTCGAGCAGCATCATCGCTTCTACTTTATTCATGAGTTTTCCCCCTTATCCATACAGAAAAGGCCGAGACACAAGCGCTTGCTTGCATTCCGGCCTGTCGTGTCACAGCATCTTATTCGAGAACCATTCCGAAAGATACGGTGTATCTTGAATGATGAACGTCGCAAGCGACGAGTTGTCGACGGCGTTTTGGACACCGGCCATCGGGACGAACGCGATCACCCAAAGGATGAAGAACGTGATGACGTACGACTCGAGGAATCCGAGCACCGCGCCGATAATCCCTTTCAATTGACGCAAAATCGGCAAGTCCGTCAAGAAGTCGAGCATCGACAAGATCAGATGCAAGACGAGCTTCGTGATAACGAACAAGACGACGAACCAGAAGACGTTGTAGAACGTCATCTCGATTCCTGAGAGCGAGTTCAAGTCGAGCACACCGCCCGGGAGCGTCCCGTCAAGTTGCGACGGATAAGGAATCCATAGCTTGAACGCTTCAGCCAAGTCCCGGTAATAGGCGTTGGCGACGAAGAAACTGATGATGAGCGCGACCCAATGACCGAGCTGCAGAATCGCCCCACGGCGGAAACCGTTGACAATCCCGATAAACAAGAAAAACAGTATAAGTAGAGTAACCATAAAGTGATTTATTCTCCCATATTTCGTTTAGATTTGACGTGATCGCTCGCGATTTGAATGGCGGCGAGAACGGCCGCCTGACGAGCGTCTAGATGAGGGGACTGTTCACGAATCTCACGGATTTTACTATCGACGAGAAAGCCCACTTCCCTCACATGATCAGCTGGCTCTTCGCTCACAATCGTATAGTCTTGACCCGCGATGTGGATCGTTGTTCGTTGTACCTGCACGTGTCACCCCTCCTTTTCGTCTATTCAAAATTAATCATAACATCGATTGTATATTAGGAAAAGAAGAAGCCCCTCCCTTTTGTACGACAACAATTTATGTTACCCTATTCGAAAGTTGTTAAACGTCAATCTTCTCTCAATTATGAAAGTTAGGGTGGCAACCGCGCGGGAAATGTGCGAAAATAGCAACAATTCAAACATTTAGAAAGGATGATTTATTTGAAATTACGAATTGGCCTTCTAGGTCGCATCATCATCGCTATCGCGTTTGGTATTTTAATCGGTAGCCTCGTACCAGAAAGCCAGAATTGGATTGTACGGACGTTCGTCACGTTCAACACGATTTTTGGGCAGTTCTTAGGCTTCGCTATCCCACTCATCATTCTCGCCTTCATCATCCCGGGCATCGGGGAGCTCGGAAAAGGTGCTGGCAAACTTGTCGGCTTGACGGCCGTCATCGCTTACTTGTCGACAATCGTCGCCGGTACGCTCGCTTACTTTGCGACGAGCAACTTGTTCCCGCAAATCTTGGCTCGCGATACGGCGTCAGCTGAAAACCCAGAAGAAGCACTACTTAGCGGATTCTTGAACTTCGAGATTCCACCCGTGTTCGGTGTCATGACCGCGCTCGTCCTCGCTTTCGTAATCGGAATCGGGATTGCCGCGATTGAAAGCAAGCGCTCACTCGACCTTGCCATGGACTTCCGCGATATCATTGAACTTGTCATCAGCAAAGTCATCATTCCATTACTACCGATTCACATCGCCGGAATTTTCATGAACATGACGTACGCCGGTCAAGTCGCCGAGATCCTCTCGGTGTTCTCGCTCGTCTTCGTCACGATTATCGTTCTTCACTTGACGATTCTCTTGATTCAATACTCGATCGCAGGCGGCCTCAACAAAGAGAACCCGCTTCGTCTCTTGAAGACGATGATGCCGGCTTACTTCACAGCCATCGGGACGCAATCATCGGCAGCAACGATCCCGGTCACGCTTCGCCAAGCGAAAGCGAACAACGTCGACGAAGGCGTCGCCAACTTCGTCGTTCCACTCTGTGCGACGATCCACTTGTCTGGTTCGACGATCACGCTCACATCGGTCGGTGTCGCCCTCATGTACTTGAACGGCATGCCGATGTCATACGCGATCGTACTCCCGTTCATCCTCGCCCTCGGCGTCACGATGATCGCGGCACCAGGTGTCCCTGGTGGAGCCGTCATGGCCTCACTCGGACTGTTCGGTTCAATCCTCGGCTTCGACGCGACGATGCAGAGCTTGGTCATCGCGCTCTACTTGGCGCAAGATAGCTTCGGTACAGCGACGAACGTCACAGGTGACGGTGCCATCGCGAAAATCGTCCACTACTTCAAACGTCATACGAAACTACTCGACGATCCAAAAGCACGCGAGGAAATCGCATAACGTGCTCAACGGGCAAGCCTCACGGTTTGCCCGTTTTTCTTACATAAAAAGGAGGAAGCTATATGGAATTTACGATTTGGGACAATCCCGACGCGTTCGCGGAACGCTTCTTGCCGGAGTTGATGAAGCGAGAAGCCGAACACAGTCTGATGATTGGCATCCTCGGGAACATCCAGCGCGGCGTCTATTCCACGTACCACCAATTGACGGTCGAGGACGACGGGCAATTGCTCGCCATCATACAAGTCACGCCCCCGCATCCGCTCAACTATGTCATCGTGGACGCTTCACGGGCACACGACGTACATGAGACGGCTATCCCGGCATTACTAGAACGGGATATCCCGTTCACCGAAATCGTGTCGGAACGCGTCCACGCTGAGACGTTCGCCAAGCTCTGGCGCGAACATACCGGACAAAACGTCTCGCCTTTCATGGCACAAGGCCTATATCGGCTCGACCGCGTGAACGATATCGAGATGGCGGACGGGTCGATGCGTCACGCGACGACACGCGATCAAGCGCTCCTAGAGAACTGGTTTCGTGCCTTCGAACGAGATTCGGGACTCGACCCGTCCGAGGCAGAAAAAGTGGTCCGTACCGTCACCATGTTGATCGAGAACGATGACGCCGTCATTTGGGAAGTCGACGGTATGCCCGTCTCATGCGCGAAACGTTCAAGGCCGACGGAGAACGGCGTCACCGTCTCGTTCGTTTATACCACCTGGGCAACGGGGGAACGGCTATGGACGCTCCATCGTCGCCGCGCTCAGCCGTGAGCTGTTGAAGACGAAACGCTTCTGTACGCTCTACACCGATTTGACCAATCCGACGTCAAATAAGATTTATCAAGAGGTCGGGTACGAACCGATCATGGAATCTTCATGGATCCGACTCGCTAGATGAATCGTCCCGCCTCCCCTATACTGATAGGTGGAGGCGATTTTTATGAGGCATTGGTGGAATCAAATCCCGAAACGGGTCCGTCACGTCGTAGCGACCGTCCTCATCGGCTCGGTCGTCGCTTATATGATGATTGTCGGCGGCATGAGCGTCCTTGTCGACCCGAATTGGGATACGCTCTGGTTGAGCGTCATCGGGGCCGCGCTGTTGACGTTCATCAGTTACCGGGCAACAAAAAAGTGATCGACGCGTTTGTCGATCACTGTCTTTATGTTTAGAAGAATAATGCTGGGTTGACTGTGCTTCCCGCGCTCGATGAAGAGTACGAGTAGCCACCACGGTGAATCTCGAAGTGAAGGTGTGAACCTGTCGAGTTCCCTGTGCTACCCATGCCGCCAATGTTTTGTCCTTGTGACACGCGTTGACCCGCAGAAACGGATATTGAGTTCATGTGAGCATATACTGTCGTCCATACTTGTCCGTTAATCACGTGTGCGATCATGACCTGGTTTCCGTATGCGCCACTCCAACCTGCACGGAGGACCGTACCTGTTTGTGCTGCATAGATCGGTGTACCGACTGGACCTGCGATATCAAGAGCGTTGTGGAACGAGTAGCCGTTCGCTCCGCTTGCTGGACCCCATCCTTGTGTGAGGCGACCGCTTGCTGGACGTTGGAACATGCCACCGCTTGCTGGTGCAGACGCTACCGGTGCTGTTGAAGCACTTGAACCGCTATTCGAGCTTGAACCTTGTTGTTTTTTCGCCGCAGCAGTTGCTGCCGCTGCACGACGTGCTTCTTCTTCAGCACGACGTTGCGCTTCGATTTCTGATTGGATCGCTTGTTCTTGAGCTTTGAGCGTATCTTCCATCTCTTGAAGGCTCATGAGTTTCGATTCAAACTTGACTTTTTCAGCTTCAAGTTTCTTGATTTTCGCAGCGCGCTCTTTCATTTTTTGATCGAGCTCTTTCTGACGTTTTTCAAGTTCTTCTTTTTGCTTCACGAGTGAATCGCGTTCCGCTTTCAAATCAGCTTGCGCTTTCGCGAGTTTTTCTTTCGTTGCTTCGTATTCTTCGAAGATCTGTTGGTCGTTCTCTTGAATCGTACCAGCTGTGATCATACGTGTGATCAAATCACCGAAGTCTTTAGAACCGAAGATGAACTCCGCCCAGTTGACTGACGAGCCACCATTCTTTTGCATCGTCGCCATCCGCTCTTTCATGAGCTCTTCTTGGGCTTTCATTTTTGCTTCGTACTTCTTAATTTGTGCTTCAAGCTCTTTAATCTTTTCTTGTGTCGCACGAATCTCAGCCTTCTTTTGCGCGACGTCGTTGATGACGTCTTGAAGCTCAGCGTCTAACTTGTTGATCTCTTGCTGCTCTTTGCTGATTGCTTGCTCACGCGATTGAATCGATGCGTTCGCTTTTGACTGTTCAGAACTATTCTGTTGTTGTTGCTGCTGGACTTTCTTTTGCTTGTCTGTGAGTGACGCCGCAAAACCAGGAGTCGTGCCGCTGATGAGAAGAGTCCCTAAAGTGACGGTTGCCGCAAGTTTCTTCAAGTTAACCAATGTGCTTCCCTCCGCTGAGTCGTGTGTATTTCTATCTATAATAGATTCGTTAGTTTGTCGAATTTTGACGAGATTTCGTTCTCGCTCTGAGACTCATTATAGCAATCTAAACCTGAAATTATTTTACACTTATATTTCATTCGCGTTACATTGACCTGATTTAGGTTTTATCGCTTAAAAAACGTGGGTATATAGGCAAATTTGCTCATTTTTCTGTCACAAGTTCTCCGTATAAAAAAGAAAAAGCGCTTCTAGATGCGCTTTTCACATAATAACCTTATACATTTTTGTTTTACCTTGTCATCATGTAGCCTGATCGCGATTTACGCTTTCGCCGTTTCACTAAATAGAGGCCACCGAGGAGCACGACCCCACATAGCGCACCGAAGCTGTCTAAGACGACGTCTTGGATGAGCGGCGTCCGCTCCGGCGTCAAGCTCTGATGGAACTCGTCATATACGCCGACCGTGGTCGCAAGCGCCCAAGCGAACAAGAGCGTAAGCCCGGCATGAATACGAGTACGCGAGACGGCTTTGACGAAAAGCGCGCCGAGGACGAAGAAGACCGTGAAGTGCGCGGCTTTTCGAATCAAAAATTCAATCAAGCCGACCGTTCCTTTCGCCTCGAGTGAGACCGGGTCACCCGCGTAATCGAAATCCACGTTTCCGAGCATCGGCTCGGCCCATCCCCATTCGAACCGTTCGAGCGGTGAAACGATGCTCTGCTCCGAATAAGGTGTCGCGCTCGAGAAGAATAAGCCGACGAGAATGAGAGTGATCCAAATAAATTCATTTTTCAATATGTACATAACATCGATCCTTTCTGTCTGCGAGCTTCATTATACGAGTTTCCTCCCATTACATTGTAACAAGGGCATCATCGTTTCGTGACAATTTGATTGCGGACAACCGATTTAAAGTCGTACATGGGAAACGCGCTTGCTATACTAGAGGCAAAGGGGGAAACATAATGATCTATCAATACGAAGCGACAGACATGAGCGGTAAGCTCCAACCATTATCGAAATATGAGGGAGACGTACTATTAATCGTCAACACGGCAAGCAAGTGCGGCTTCACGCCGCAACTCGACGGCCTCGAGACGTTGTACGCGCAATATAAAGACCAAGGACTCCAAGTGCTCGGCTTCCCGTGCAATCAGTTCGGCCATCAAGACCCAGGGACGAACGAAGAGATTAACGAGTTTTGTCAGTTGAACTATGGTGTGTCGTTCCCGATGTTCGCCAAAGTCGACGTCAACGGGAAAGACGCGCATCCACTCTTCCAATACTTAGCGAAGGAAGCACCGGGACTACTCGGCTCGAAGGCAATCAAATGGAACTTTACGAAGTTCCTCATCGACCGCCAAGGAAACGTCATCGAACGGTTCTCCCCGCAGACGACGCCGGCCGAGATCGAATCCGCCATTAAAAAGTTAATTTAAGTGAAACTTGTCCCATCCTCCGTTCGTACGATACATAAAGGAGGATGGGATTCATGTTTCATACATATACACGGCAGCGGAACGTCGTGCGCACGACTGCGTTTCTTACTGTCTTGTTTCTCGGCCACGAACTCACCTTTCAAGGGGCGGACCAGACGGTGAGCTATGCCGAGACGAATCCGAGCTGGTTGCCTGAGGCGTGGACGGCAAACCCGCTGCTCACCCTGTATCTCGGTGTGCTATTGATTTTATTCATCGACCTTGTCGTGTCGAGTATCGTTTATCGAAAGCATAGTTCGCCTACCTACGTCCGTCGTTTCATCGCGTTGCAGTTCTTCGGCGCGCTCGTCGCCACGTCCGCCTACTTGACGGCCGTCTATGTTGAGCCACGTTGGCCGTTCACGTTTCTCGTCTCATTCGGGATTATGATGTCGTTCGGCTTGACGGACAAGTTTTTAAAACCGCTTCAACCAGAAAAACAGGAAGGTGTGCCGAATGAACGGTGACCTTCCTGTTTTTAGCGTGGCGTGATGAAATTAATTGTATAGAACGGGCTATTGTCGTCGTTATGCACAAGTCCGACCGACGCATGGGTGAACTCAGGCTTCAAGATGTTCTCGCGGTGACCGAGCGAGTTCATGAGCCCCCAGTGGGCGTGAAAGACACTCATCTGGCCCATCGCCAAGTTCTCTCCGGCGACCGAATATGTGAGCCCGTACTCGTTCATCCGCTCGAACGGGTCCCGTCCTTCTGGGTCCGTATGGCTGAAGAAATTGTTCTCCGCCATATTCTCGCTATGTGCCCGAACGACGGGAAGGAGCGGCTCAAAGTCGGCGAGCGCTGACAGGTTAAACTTTTGGCGGTCCCAATTCATGAGCAACCGCATGAGCGTCTCGTTCCCGACCGTACTTTCGGCTGAGATGTCGCCGTAATACCCGTCACTCGCCTCTTCCACGCGACGGTCGACGGAAAGCACGGCTTTCAGCTTATCGTCGTCGTGTTGATCGAAGAAGAACGTGACGTAATTGCCGTTAATCGCATACACCGAAAACGACGGGTCGTCGGGAATCAAATAGCGGCGCATCCCTTTATCGTACGAACGGACGGCGTCGAAACCGATTTGCTCGACGTCTTGCCGCGTCGTCTCATCCACAATCAGACCTTCATACGTGCTCCCCGTCTCGAATTGATAGAACCCTTTCTTCGCGCCGTCCGCATCGATCAATTCGAGCGTCCGATCGCCGCTTCGTTCGAGCAAGTACCAATCATTCCCGGCATATTGGCTAGCAAAGCGCGGGGCATCGGTGACTTCAGTTGTCTCCTCATCGGTCCCTTCCACTTCCTCCGCCACGTCCGATTTTACTTGAACACTCGTCGGCGCCGAAACGTTCGGCACTTCATATTTCCAAGCGGCATAGCCACCAATCGCCATCAAAATGATGATTAATTTGCGAATCATGTCGACTCCTTTCGCAAAACGCTTACCCTTGTTGCTCACCGAACGCCTTCAAACGCGCTTTGATGTCGATGAGCATCTCCATATAGGCGACATATGTCGCTTCATCTATTTTCAGCATACCACTCACTTGACGCGGAACGTCCTCCGCCTGCTCACGCAGTGCGCGACCTGAATCGGTGAGCGTCAGTACAATGCGGCGCTCGTCATCTTGTGCCCGTACTTTTTCAACATAGCCGATTTGCATCAAGCGTTTGACGAGTGGCGACAGCGTACCCGAGTCGAGCGTCAGCCGTTCTCCGACTTGCTTCAAATCGATTCCTTCCTCTTCCCACAAGACGAGCATAACCAGGTACTGGCTATAGGTCAGGTTTAACGGAGCCAAAATCGGGCGATATAAACGTGTCAGCTCTTTTGAGGCAGTATAGAGCTGAAAACAGATTTGATGTTCTAATGTTAGCGAACTTTTCATGGTTTGTCCTCCGGCTGTAGTCTTAGGACAAGCATATCACTTGCACATTCATTTGACTGCCTTATAATTAAATTGTGCACAATATAATTGTTGAAAACGAAACGGAGGAAATGAATCATGAAACCATTATTCACAGCTTCTGCAACAGCCACTGGTGGCCGCGAAGGTCGCGTCACATCAACGGACGGTGTTATCGACTTGAACGTCGCGATGCCAGGCTCGAAACAAGCGGACGAGTCGACGAACCCGGAGCAACTGTTCGCAGCCGGCTACGCGGCTTGCTTCGGTAGCGCCTTGAACCTCGTCATCGGCAAAGAACGTGTCAAGACGGACGGGACGAGCGTCACAGGCCACGTCACGCTCAACCAGGATGACGAAGGCGGCTTCTTCATTTCCGTTGAACTCGAAGTCGAAATCAAAGGCGTCGACCAAGAGACAGCCGAGCGCCTAGTCGAAGCGGCACACCAAGTGTGTCCGTATTCGAAAGCGACACGCGGCAACGTCGACGTCAAATTGACAGCAAAAGCAGCATAATCACGCTCCCGCTCCCCATCGAGCGGGATTTTTTTTGTAACGAAACGATGATCACTCGTTTTCTCAACATTCTTTGCTTCCTTACGACAGTCCGAGTAGAATGAAAGAACCGACGACACGAGGAGGGACGACATGTTCAAAGGAAGACGTAAATACATCACGTTCGGCGCCATCGTCACATTTTTATTTGTCGCCCTTTATAACGGACTCGTCGTCCGCACGTACAACGTGTCGACCGATAAACTTGAGGTGGGTCAATCCCTCCGCATCGTCCTTTTGTCCGACTTGCATGGCTACTCGTACGGAGAAAAACAAAGCGTTTTAATTGAGAAAGTGAAAGCGCAACAACCTGACCTCATCGCCTTGCCAGGTGACATGCTCGACCGGTACCGTTCACCGAACGCCGCCTTCGACTTAATCAAAGGGCTCGAAGGTGTTGCCCCGATGTACTTTGTGACCGGCAACCACGAGATTGATGACTCAGACGATTATGTCCGGCACGACGTGAAAGACGTGTTCCGCTCGCACGGGGTGATCGTCCTCGAGAATGAGGCACAAAAGCTGACAATCAACGGCATCGACCTCGTCATCGGCGGACTTGAAGACCCGCTCCGTGCATACGCGGAAAACTTGCACCGGATATGGGAAGAAGACGCCCTCGTCGCGCTCGAGGATACGGAAACGGATGAGGCGTTCAGCGTCTTGTTGTCGCACCGGGCCGAGCGGGTCGAGACGTATGCCGCCCTTCCGTTCGACCTCGTCTTGTCAGGTCACGCCCACGGTGGACAAGTGCGAATCCCTTACCTCATGAACGGGCTGTACGCGCCCGACCAAGGTTTTTTCCCGAAGTATGCCGGTGGGCTATATGAACACGAGACGTTCGATCACGTCATCGGGCGTGGATTCAACTACAGCATCAGCGTACCACGCGTCTTCAATCCCCCGGAAATCGTCGTCATCGATGTGACCGGGACCGGGGCTCCTTTGTGAGTCCCTTTTCCTATTTCCTCAAGATTTCAGATTCGAACGCGATCGAAGCGGGTACAGTACACGTGTTGTGACTTACCTGTTTTCGAAAAAAGGAGGAATGAACGCATGCGTGCAGTAACGTATCAAGGGGCAAAGAACATCGAAGTGAAAGACGTGAAAGACCCAGAGATTGAGAGCCGGGAAGAGATTATCGTCAAAATCACCTCGACGGCGATTTGCGGCTCGGACTTGCATATTTACTTAGGCAACATGCCGACTCGCCACGGCTACGTCATCGGGCACGAGCCAATGGGAATCGTCGAAGAAGTCGGACCGGACGTGACGAAAGTGAAAAAAGGCGACCGGGTTGTCTTGCCGTTCAACGTCTCGTGCGGCCACTGTTATTATTGTGAGCACGAGATGGAGAGCCAATGCGACAACTCGAACCATGCACCGCATACGGATGCGGGCGGTTACTTCGGCTTCACCGAACAGTTCGGGAATCATCCCGGTGGTCAGGCCGAGTATTTGAAAGTGCCGTACGGTAACTTCATGCCGCTCGTCATTCCAGAATCATGTGAGCTCGAGGATGAGGCGCTCCTCTTCCTATCAGACGTCATCCCGACCGCCTGGTGGAGCCTCGAGAGCGCCGGCATGAAAGCCGGCGACACCGTCGTCGTCCTCGGTTCCGGACCGGTCGGACTCATGACGCAAAAACTCGCCTGGGTCCGCGGAGCGAAACGCGTCATCGCCGTCGACCCCGAGCTTTATCGTTTAAACCGGGCGAAATTATCGAACAACGTCGAGACGGTGCTCATGAAAGACCCGATCGATACAGGTAAATACATTTACGAGATCACGAACGGCGGCGCCGACGTCGTCATCGACTGCGTCGGCTTCGATGGCAAAATGTCGCCAATCGAGAAAGTCGAACAGAAACTGATGGTCCAGGGCGGGACGCTCAGCGCCATCAAAGTCGCGAAAGAAGCGGTCCGGAAATTCGGGACGGTCCAACTGACGGGGATTTACGCGATGAACTATAATCAATTCCCGCTTGGCGACTTTTTCACACGGAACGTCAGCATCAAGACGGGTCAAGCGCCGGTCATCCACTATATGCCGGAGCTGTTCCAGATGATTGTCGACAACAAGTTCGACCCGACCGATATCATCACGCACCGGATGCCGCTCGACCAGGCCGCCGATGCGTATAAAATCTTCAACGACCACCTCGACGACTGCGTCAAAGTCGTCTTGAAGCCATGACGAAAGCGGTCCCCGATTTTACTGGGGACCGCTTTTTTACCATATGGTTCGTTCCTTACAGCAGGCGGGTGCCCGCTCGATTTGGACGGTCGAGCGTTTGAACGTGCCAAAATGCTTTATCCGTTCCGTGACGTCCCGAAGAACCGTTTGATCGTTCGTCGTCTCGCCAATCAAGACGTGGCACGTCACCGCGTACTCGTTCGACGTGATCGACCAGACGTGCAAGTCGTGAATCTCGTTCACACCATCGACGCGCAACAACTCGTTTTGCATCGCGACAACATCGACTTCATGCGGCGCCCCTTCCATCAAGATGTGGACAGCGTCCCGCGTGACGCGATAGCCGCTAATCAAGATGAGCACGGCGACAAACAGGCTCGCGATGGAGTCGGCGAGCGTCCAACCGAAAATGAGGATGAGTAGGGCCGCCGTGATGGCTCCGACCGAACCGAGCAGGTCCCCGAACACGTGTAACAGCGCACTCCGCACGTTCAAGTTGTCTCGCTCCCCCCGCATCAAAATCCATGCCGCGAGTATGTTCACAATTAAACCGACGACTGCGATGACGAGCATACCTTCACTCATAATTTCCGGTGGTGCGAAGAGACGCTTGTACGCCTCGATGATGATATAAATCGAGATGACGAGTAACGTCAACCCGTTCACGAACGCAGCTAAAATCTCGAAACGTCGATAGCCGAACGTTCGGTCCGGCGTCGCCTGTCTCGCCCCGAAGCGGACGGCGAGAAAACTGAGTCCGAGTGCCGCGGCATCACTAAGCATATGCCCAGCGTCCGACAGCAAGGCGAGGCTATTCGTCCACAGCCCGCCGACGACCTCGACGATCATGAACGTCGCAATCAACAGGAACGCCCAAAATAGCGCCCGTTGGTTCGTCGTATGATGGTGATGATGGTCGTGTTCGTGATGGTCATGCCCAGCCATAACATCCCCTCCTCTTCCCTCATTATATTCCACCTCCCTCATACAATCAAACGTTCATTTGAATGTAAGGCGAAAAAGAAAGCCGAAAGGTTTCCCTTTCAGCTGTCTCGCTTATTTCTGTTCGACCCGGACGCGCATGATGCCACTATACGGGAACAGTTTCAACTGCATCGTCTCCCCTTCGTACCAGCTTCCGGAAGCTTGGTCGCTCGACGCCTTCAACTCGGGCGATGCGACCGGTTGCTTGTCCCAATCGATCGCCTTCACTTTACCGTCGCGCATCATGAGGAAGAAGCCGTCGTAGAAGTGATACTCGTTTACTTGGTCACGCTGCACGGCTTTCGGGGCACCGAGCTCCGCTCGGACCGACTCACGGTCCTTCCCGAGAAGCTCGAGCGTGGATGCGGACGCGGCAGGCATGACGCTTTGCCACGCGGAAGTGATTTCCTCATCGGTCGCCGCCGACGTCTCCGTCGTCACCCGTTCCTCGGTCACCCAGCCCGTCAACCGCTCGTTCAGTTGCAGCTTGACGAACCCGCTCACCGTCTCGAGCCGCTCATAACGGTCCCCAAGGTCGGCCTCATAGACAACGGTCACCCGGTCGTCGGCATACACTTTCGTGTATGGTGCCCCGATGTAGACGACATCCTTCGCTTCCTCGACGAGCGGCTCCTCTTCCGAGTCCGAACCGACCATCTCCGTCGCGATCTCATCGGTTTCCGGTAACGCCGTCTTCGTATCTTTTGAATCCATCAATGCCGCCAAGGCGATGACGCCGACGAGCGATGCAATCAACACAAGCGCCATCAGCGTCCGCAATAACCGCTTCCGTTTCCGGGACGCGGCCCGCGACGTCCGAACTTCTTCCTTCACCATCTGCTCCACTCCTACTCGTTTCGTTTCCTTTGTTCGGATTCGTCAAACGGTAAAAGGTTTCCTGCCTCGTCGACAAAAAATTGTTCGGTATCCCGAAGCGTTTCCATCGTCCGAAGCGTCGCCTCGACGTCCGCTGCCGGGCGCGGGTCGCGGTCCCGAATCAATACGCCAACCCCGAGCTCGATGACCCGGTTCGTCAACCGATGGAACGTCCGGTCATGTGAAATCAAGATGAGCCCGCCCGGATACAGCTCGAGTGCGGCCTCGATCTGTTCCCGCGTAGCGACATCCAAATAGTTCGTCGGTTCATCGAGGGCGAGCAGCTGCGCGTCCGAGAAGTAAAGGATGAGAAAAGCGATTCGGCATTTCTCCCCCATGCTCGCGTCGCGCATCGGCTTATACACCTCGTCGCGTCGGAACAAGAAGTGCGCGAGCAACGTCCGCGCCTCGGTCTCCGACAAATCGCTCTCCGCGAGGAGCGCCTCGAGGAGCGTCCCGTCCTGTGGGAGCCGTTCGAGCGTCTGTGAGAAGTAGCCAATCTTCAGGCGCGGATGGCGTTTGACCATTCCAGACGCCGGTTCGAGCTCGCCGAGGATGAGCTTTAACAGCGTCGTCTTGCCCGAACCGTTTGCTCCGACAATCGAGATGCGGTCGTTTCGCTCAATCGAAAACGAAACGTCCGTAAACAACGGATCCTCATAACCGAACGAGACCGATTCACACGTCACCCATGTCTTCGCTTCGAGCGGTTCGGCGTGGAATTGGACGTGCACGTGGGCCGTTTCTTTCGGTCGGTTCGGACGAGACGCCTCGAGCTGTTCGAGCTTTCGAACGCGTGCCTTCATCTTGACGGCCAAGTTTGCCGCGCCTTTTTGGGCACCGGGGCTGCGGACACTCGCCGTCGCTTTCGCTTTCAAGTGCCAGCCCTTATATTGGGCAATCATGTCGAGCAACTCCGACTTCCTTGCCACATAGCGGGCATGGGCTCGCTCGTCCCGTCGCGCTTCGTCGCGTTTTTGTGTCGTGTACGTCGTGTAATTTCCCGGGTAACGCGTGACGCGCCCCTCCTCAAGCTCGAGGATGACGTCGGCCACGTCCTCGATGAACTGTCGGTCGTGTGAGATGGTGAGTACTGTCCCTTGAAATTCGCGCACCCAGTCGGTCAACCATTCGATTGACGTGACGTCGAGATGGTTCGTCGGTTCATCGAGCAAGACGATGTCGACTTGTTGCAATGTCAGTCGTGCCAGTTGGGCTCGCGTCCGTTCGCCACCGCTCAACTCGGACAATCGTCTCTCTTCATGAGTAAGGCCGAGTTGCTTGAGCGCGTGTTTCGCTTCCCCCTCGAGACGATATGCCCCAGTCTCTAACGCCTTATCATACGCTCGCATGACACGCTCCGCCTCACCTGACATGACGTCCTCATATAAAGAGAAACGCACATGGTCGCCGCGCATGACGTACGAGAGCAGCGTCTCGTCCGATTCTTCGAGCGTCTGTTCGACGACCCCAAGCGTTCCGTGCCGCTCAATTGAACCGGCTTCTGGCGTGAGCGCCCCGACAATCAAGTTGAATAACGTCGTCTTCCCCGACCCGTTCTGTCCGAACAAGACGGCGTGCTCCCCAGTCGCGACGTCAAAAGAAACATTTTGAAATAAAGGTTGCCGGTCGTAATCGAACCGGACTTGTTTGATGGATAACATATGTCTCACCTCGCAAATTGTTCTGATACGCGATGAAACAAAAAACACCATCCGCGACAAGCGGTGGTGTGAAGATCTCCGGTCAAGCGGAAAGAAGGGTTACCCCCGTCGCCTGAAATTGGACACACTTCACCCGTGACTGTTCGTGCGAACAGTGCTGACTTGTTTCATCAGTTGAGTGTGTGTGACTTTTTCATGGCACGGTGTACCTTCCTTTCCTAAGTTATGTCCACCGTACCAAATTGGAAGCGGATTCGCAACCTCCCCCACAATCTCCCATCGTTTCTACGGCTTTGGGCTGATGCAGGTTCGGCGTCTGAGCGGTATGATGAAGCCATCTTAGAATGAATGAGGAGACTGACATGAGACTACGAACCCTACTCGTCCCGAGCGCCGTCCTCGCGAGCGTCGGCACGTTCCTTTATACACGTTTGAAACGAAGATTGCCTCGACCGGCTTATAAAGTCCCATCGGTCAAGCCGGACCTCGCCTCATTTGATGAGACGACGGTCAGCGCCACGTGGGTTGGCCATTCGACCGTCCTCATCCATTGGTATGGTTTGAAGATTTTGACCGATCCGGTGTTCTCGAAGCGAATCGGCGTCCACCTCGGTCCCATCACGTTCGGGATGAAGCGGCATACCGCGCCCGCCCTCTCCATTGAAGAAGTCGGCCCTGTCGACGTGATTTTACTTAGTCACGCCCATATGGATCATTTCGACCGTAAAAGTTTGAAGCGGCTCATCACGCCGGACACGGTCGTCATCTCGGCCCCGGGGACGAGCAAGCTGTTACGCAAATATCCGAGCCTGCAGACGCTCGAGATGCACCCGCACGACAAGTTGACGCTCGCAAGCGGGCTACACGTGCACGCCATTCCCGTCGCCCACTGGGGCAACCGCTTCCCATGGGACAAACATATGGGGTATAACGGCTACGTCTTGAAATATAAAGGCGTCCGTATGCTGTTCGCCGGTGACACGGCCTATACCGAATCGTTCAACGGACTCGCGAACAAGGAGCCGATCGACCTCGCCTTCTTCCCGATCGGCGCCTATCAGCCGGACTCGTTCCAAGAAGCGCACTGCACGCCGGAACAGGCGTGGACGATGTTCAAACAGAGTGGCGCGAAACGATTCTTCCCGATGCATTGGGACACGTTTGTCTTGTCGTACGAGCCGGTCGAAGAGCCTTACGCGCGACTCGTCGCCGCTGCGAAACTCGAACGTGACCAAATCGTGATTAAAGCGCACGGCGAAAGCATTACGCTGTAGCTTTCACTTCCACTTTCGAACAAATTTCGGTAACGTTAGAGGTGATAGGGAGGGAATCAAAATGGAATGGACAACGCTCAACAATGATGTCAACATGCCGATGCTCGGGCTCGGCGTGTACAAAGTCGAAGACGGCTCGGTGACGTTCGATACGGTGAAAGCGGCGCTTGACGCCGGTTACCGATTGATCGACACGGCCGCCATCTATCAGAACGAAGAAAGCGTCGGACGCGCGATTCTGGAATCGAACGTCCCGCGCGAAGAGATATTCGTGACGACGAAACTGTGGAACGAGTTCCACGGCTTCGACGAGGCGCTCCAAGCGTTCGAGGACAGCCTCGACCGGCTCGGGCTCGACTATGTCGACTTGTTCCTGATTCATTGGCCGATGCCACGCTTCGGCAAGTTCGTCGAGACGTATAAGGCGCTCGAGCAACTGTACGAGGAAGGCAAGGTCCGGGCCATCGGCGTCTCGAACTTCGAGGTCAGCCACCTCGAGCAAATCATCCAGTCATGCTCCATCGTCCCGGCCGTGAACCAAGTCGAGATTCACCCATACTTGTCCCAAAAAGAATTGATTGCATTCTGTCAACGCTATGACATTCAAATTCAAGCGTGGAGCCCGCTCATGAAAGGCCGCGAGGCGCTCACAGACCCGGTCATTACGGACATCGCGGCGAGACACGGCAAGTCACCGGCCCAAGTCATCTTGCGCTGGCACTTGCAAAACGGCGTCGCCGTCATCCCGAAATCGGTCACACCGAGTCGAATTCAAGAGAACATCCAGGTGTTTGACTTCACGTTGACGAAAGAAGAGATGCACGCGATCGACGGGCTGAACCGGAACGAGCGGACCGGGTCCGACCCGAACGAGATGCACAAAATCCATTACTAAGGAGCGACGCCACATGTTCAAAAAATTAGCCTCTGATTTGACCGGTTTCAGCGATATCGGTGAAGTGATCGATCCGCAAGACTTCGACAAAGCGGACTCGGATGATTATGTGTTGCATGAGGACAATGAGAAGATTTACTTCTTAATCAAATCGAAATCAGACGAATACTGTTTCACGAACCTGGCGATGATTCACCTCGACGGGACGAGCGCGATGAGTTCGAAGCGCGTCTTATATCGCTATCCGTACGTCCAATTCCCGCTCCACGACGTCATGTTCGAGACGGCCGGCACGGTCGACTTAGACGTCGAGATCAAGTTCACGATTGGCGACAAACCGTACTCCATCGACGTGAACAAGAAACAGATTGAGCATGTGAAAGACTTGTACAAATCACTCCTCGCCATCGCCGAGAAACAGCGCGAAGGCCGAAAGATGATGGAGTTCGCCAACACGTCGCTCACCCACTCGGTGTCGATTTTGAGCGGGCTGCGCCAAGGCGACATGAACGTCGCGTCGACGTTCAAACAGTTGAACGAACAGAGCTTCGACTGGCTCCAAGGTCACTATCATGAGTGGAACCGAAAAGATTTCGGTGACGTGTTCGAGAAGTATATTAACAACTAATAGGCGGTGACGTATGGACCTCATGTGGCTGTTGATTCTGTTCGGCTTGTTCATGCTTTCGATTTTGACCGTATTCATCAGCAGTGTGCTCAATGCGCTGGTTAGACAGCTTCATCCGCTCGTCCACGTCGTCATCGTCGCAGCACTCAGTTATGTGTTCTCGAACCTTTTTTATGACCAACATACAGTTTGGCCAGTGGTCTTCGTCGTCGCCATCAGTTACGTAGCGCCACTACTCGTCGTAACGCTTTACAACAAAGGTGTGCGCGTCGAACGCGAGCGCCAGACGTGAAAACGTCCGCTAGACTCCCGACCTCGGTGCTAGCGGACGTTTTCATTTGCCTTCGTCAATCAATCGCTCGGCGAGTCTTTGATACAAGTGGCTCATGTGAACGGCCGAGGCGATGGCGAGCGCGCGCTGGATGTCACTGTCCTTTGAAAGGACGTTATCGAGCATCGTCTCGGCCTGCGTCTCGAACGCCTGCATGTTCTCCACCTTCTGAACTTGATACGCATCATAGAAGTCCTCGAGCGAGAAACCTTCGTCCGATTCATTTAGCGGACGGAGCGTCTCTTTGATGTCGTTGATTGAAAGTAAGCCCTTCATCTCATAAATCAGGCTGAGTAGCATCAAGTGCTCGTTTGTGTACTTCTTATTTTTGACGGGATGAAACAGCTTGCCTTTGGCATAGTTGTTGATCATCGTCTTCGTTAAAATCGTCTCGGTCTCGTCGCGCTTCATCTTCTCATAATGTTGCTCGAACAGTTGGATGACTTGGTCCATATACAAGTCGATCGTCGGGAGCACCTGCTTCGGGAGCGTCCCTTCCGTCTGGACGATATCGGTCGGCTTCATCTACATCACCTCTCCTTCAGTATACGAATAAACCCGGTTTGTCGAAACAAAAACCTTGTTGTTTTCATGTGTTCAGCTTATCATGTAGTTATGGATACTACATGATGTGATAAGGAGTGTTTTACATGAATTCGATTTTTCGGGAACCGATTAACGCACTGACCCATTTGGCCGGGGCCGTGCTCGCATTTGTCGCGTTGATTGCGATGACGGTGAAAGCATCGATGCTCGGGGAGCCGCTTGCGATCATGGCGGCGATTTTATTCGGCATCAGTCTCGTCTTTTTATACTTATCGTCCGGTCTTTACCACAGCATCATCGCCTCGCCGAATGTGATCGCCTTCTTCCGAAGAATCGATCATGCGATGATTTATGCGTTGATCGCCGGGACGTATGCCCCGCTCACGCTCCTTGCGCTCGAAGGCCCGACGCGTTGGGTGCTGTTCGGCACCGTCCACGCCCTCGCCTTGTTCGGAATCATCTTCAAACTCGTCTGGTTCCACGCGCCGCGTTTCCTCTCGACGGCACTTTATATTGGAATGGGCTGGCTATCGGTGTTCTTCATCGGCCCTCTTCATAGCGTCATCGGTAACGCCGGCATCTTCTGGCTCGTCCTCGGTGGCGTCATGTATACGATTGGGGGACTTATTTACGGCTTCAAACCGAAATTCGTCAACTGGCGCGGTTGGGGCTTCCACGAGGTATTCCACTTGTTCATCTTGTTCGGTAGCTTCGCCCACTTCGTCTGCGTGTTCTGGTATGTGTTTTAAGTCCTCCTCGTGAGGGCTTTTTTGTTGAGCACATTCATTTACTTCGAATTCAAGACATCTTACACTGACGATAGGAGGGATTGAATATGAAAATTGAAGTTTGGTCAGATTATGTCTGCCCGTTCTGTTATATCGGCAAGCGCCGTTTAGAAGAAGCACTCGAACAGTTCCCGCACGCGGACCACGTCGAGGTGGAGTTCAAGAGCTTTGAGCTCGACCCGAACGCCCCGACGACCGATTCACGCTCGATTTATGAAGTGCTCGCCAAGAAGTACAACATGCCGCTCGAGCAGGCGAAAACGACGACGCTGCAAGTCGCCGCGCAGGCCCGCACGGTCGGTCTCGACTACGACTTCGACAACATGGTCGTCACGGGCACGCTCGACTCGCACCGGTTGACGCACTACGCGAAGACGGTCGGGAAAGAGAAAGAACTGTCGGAAGCACTGCTCAAGGCGTACTTCGTCGACGCGAAACATATCGGTGACCACGACGTCCTCGTCGAGATCGCGACGAGTGTCGGACTCGATGCGAACGCCGTGAAAGACGTGCTCGCGTCAGACGTGTACACGGAAGACGTCCGTGCCGAAGAGAAACGCGCGAGCGACCTCGGCATCACAGGCGTCCCGTTCTTCGTCTTTGACAATAAATATGGCGTCTCAGGTGCGCAACCGACCGAGGCGTTCACGCAAGTGCTCGAGAAGACGTGGGCCGAATCGGCACCGACGCTTCAAGTGATTTCGGGCGGTGCGACGTGCACGGATGACAACTGTGATATTTAATTTGTAAGAAGCCGAATCCCGGCTTCTTTTTTGTAGCTTTCTAAATCGTTCTGAAGGATAATTATTATTAGCTAATAAGAATCGAGGACTTAACCATATGTGGAAAAATCGCAACGTCTGGATCATCTTGACCGGCGAGTTCGTCGCCGGTCTCGGGCTTTGGCTCGGCATCATCGGCAACTTGGAGTTCATGCAGGAGAAAGTGCCGTCTGATTTCGTCAAGGCGCTCATCTTAGCCGGTGGATTGCTCGCCGGGGTCGCCATCGGGCCGCTCGCGGGTCGACTCACCGATCAAGGCTCGAAAAAGAAAATCATGCTCATCTCAAGCGTCGTCCGGGCGCTGAGCGTCCTGTTCATGTTCGTCGCCATCGAGACGGGCAGCGTCCTCTGGATGGTCGTCTTCCTCGTCTTCCTACAAGGCTCGGCCGCGTTCTACTTCCCCGCGCTCCAGGCGGCCATCCCGCTCATCGTCAAAGAACGCGAGTTGCTCGCCTTGAACGGTATCCATATGAACGTGTCGACGTTGTCTCGTGTCATTGGGACGGCCATCGCCGGGATTTTGCTCACACTCATCTCGCTTCGGGACGTGTATGCACTCTCGCTCGTCGCCTATTTACTTCTAGCCGTGGCGACGTGGTTCCTGAAGATTGACGAGACGGCCGTCCCGTCCGCGAAGAAAGTCGACAAGTCGACTGGCGGCTTCAAGGATGTCTTCCCAATCATCAAGTCGATCCCGGTCATCTTCATGACGCTCGTCATGACGCTCATCCCGCTCCTCTTCATCGGCGGGTTCAATTTGCTCGTCATCAACATCAGTGAACTGCAAGATTCGACGGCGATTAAAGGCTGGATTTACACGGCGGAAGGAATCGCCTTCATGGCCGGGGCCTTCCTCATCAAACGGATCGGCGAAAAGTTCTCGGTGTTCTCGATCTTGTTCACGTTCTCGTTCTTGATCGGCGTCGCCCAGCTCATGCTCTACTTCGCCGATATCCCGGCCGTCTCCATCGCGGCCTTCGTCCTGTTCGGCTTCTCGGTCGGCTGCTTCTTCCCGACCGCGGTGACGATCTTCCAGACACGGATGCCAAAGGACTATCACGGTCGCTTCTTCTCGTTCCGGAACATGCTCGATCGGATCGTCTTCCAAGTCGTCTTGCTCGTCACGGGCTTCTTCCTCGACTTGATCGGCCTACAGCTCATGGTCGTCTTGTTCGGAATTAGCTCCATCCTCATGACGGGGGCGTTCCTCGTCTATACACGGAAACACGAACTCCATATCGAGAAAGAGGAGGCCGAACGCCTCTCTTCGTAAGAAAAGCGGTGACCGAGTCGGTCACCGCTTGTTCGTGTCTTCGATTTCCCGCCACCACGTTTTCGTGTCGTTCCGTCCGTCGAGCGTGATGCGCTCCCCGATCACCGGCGTCAAGACGTCGTCTTTCGGTAAGAGCGTGACCATCTGCTCAGCTGGGTCGAACCAGTCATGGAACGACAAGGTGAACGCGCCCCAATGAATCGGGAGTACTTTGTCGGCCCGCACGTCATGAAACGCCTGCGCCGTCTCATGCGGCTGCATGTGCACGTCCGGCCAGCGTTCATCGTATTGGCCACACTCGAGCGCCGCGAAGTCGAACGGGCCATAAGTATCACCAATCTCTTTGAAGTGCGGACCGTAGCCACCGTCCCCGCTGAAGAACAGACGGTCCGTCTCGCCGATGACGACCCATGACGCCCAAAGCGTCGCGTTGCGGTCCGTGAGCGAACGGCCGGAGAAGTGACGGGCCGGTGTACAGACGAACGTCCATGACCCGAACGTATACGAATCGCCCCAATCACGTTCGACGATGCGTTCGGCCCCGATGCCCCACCGCTTCAAGTGACTGCCGACGCCGAGCGGGACAATGAACGTCGCGACTCGGTCTTGAATCGCTTGAATCGATGCGTAATCCAAATGGTCGTAATGGTCGTGCGTGAGTAAGACGACATCGATGTCCGGCAAGTCATCGAGTTCGAACGGCAAGTCTTCACTGAACCGCTCGTTCTTCGCAAATGGGAGCGGCGACGGGCTACGGCCGAACATCGGGTCGACGAGCATCGTCTTCCCGTCCATTTGAACGAGTAGCGCCGAATGGCCGAGCCAGTAGACGCGCGTGAAGCTCGAACCGAGTTTCTCTGAGAAATCGATTGGAACAATTGGAAGCGGTGCGCTCGGCTTGCGTCGTGAGTTCACATTCACATAATCACGCGACATCGAAATCATATCATCTGTCGAGAAACGCATCGGCGTATCGAGCAAATTACGGAACTTGCCGTTCACCAGATGCGGTGACTCGAGTGCCTTCGGTTTACGACCAAGCGGTTTATACTGTGTGAGCACGGTACCGGTCACGGCGGCCATGCCAATCAATGAAAACAATAGCGTCTTTTTCACGTTCATCCTCTTCCCCATATGATGATGTTTGTCTCATTATACGACGAAGTAGCGGAATGCGCATGATTCTTCATTCACGAAACGTGCCGAACTTTCGCTAATGCCGTTTTTGGTTTAGATAGATTCTCTTCTCGCGCTTCAAGTCTGAACCAACCTGTCAATCGTTCGTCTTAAAAAAAAGTCCCGATGCTCATGCATCAGGACTTCTGCAAAATTTTAATATCGTTGATGATGTCTTCATACGGCACATCTTGGAATCCAGGATACGCCTTTACGATCTTCCCGTCCTGGTCGACGAGATAGAACCACGTCGCATGATCGACTTGCGTCCCTGCTTCCGGTTTCCGGACGAGCGCCTTGAAGTTCTCTTGCGCGAACGTCTCAATCTCTTCTTGCGAATAGCCCGTCAAGAACTGCCAGTCGGCGTTTGCCAGGTCATAGTCCGCCATGAACGCTTTGATTTTTTCCGGCGTGTCGACGGTCGGGTCGACGCTGAACGAGACGAATTGGACGTCCTCGACCCCTTCCTCGACGAGTGCGTCATTTAACTTCGACATATTGAACGTCATCGGCGGACAGACCGTCTCACAGCTCGTGAACACGAAGTCGGCCATCCACACTTTGCCATTTAAGTCGGCAAGACTCACTTGTTCTTCCTCTTGGTTCATATAATCGAACGATTCGATGTCCCAGTTGAGCGGGTCTTCGATTTCGTTACTACAGGCGGCGAGCACGACGAACAGGCTCATGAATGCCACGAGAATTCCTTTTTTCAATCTAGCCAACTCCTTAACGTTTTTTTACGAAAAGCAACAGGAGCGTGATGATCGTGAACGCTGTCAACGCGAGGAACGGGATCGTCACGAAGCCGAACCAGTTGATGTATTGCACGTTACATGGCACCCCTTGGACACACGGTTTGATATCGGCAAAACCCGGTACTTTTTGGACCAGATAATGATAAAACGAGACCGAGCCTCCGACAATCGCCAATGGCAACACATATTTTTTGACGGCGCGGTCGTCCGTGAAGACGGCCATGCCGAGCAGGAACGTGAGCGGATACATAAAGATGCGTTGCACCCAACAAAGTTCACATGGGACGAACTCCCGAATCTCGCTGAAATACAGGCTCCCAAGCGTCGCTGTCAGCGAGACGAGCCAAGCTGCGTAAAGCCCATACCGATTAAAGAACGATCTCATCATAAGTCATTCTCAATCAATCGCGTGATCGCCTCATAATCGAACGGGTTATCGAGGACGACCCCGTTAATCATAATCGTCGGCGTGAGGCGCACGTCGTTCTCTTTGACGAGCCCGTCATCGTGACTCACTTTTTCGAGCACGCTCGAGTTCTCACTCAAGTCCGTCTTGAGCTGCTCGATGTCGACCGACGTCGTCGCTTCGGCAATCTCGGTCAAACGCTCGACCGTCACCCACGCCTCATCGTGGTGCTGACTCGCGGGTTGGGCGTCATATACCGCCTTATGGAAGTCCCAGAACGCATCCGGGTCCTGAACGTATACCGATTCCGAGGCGAGTGCTGCTAAAATCGACTCTTGCCCGTGGAAGAGGACGTTTATGTAGCTGAAGCTCACCTTGCCCGTGTCGATGTAGTCTTCTTTTAACTTTGGATAGACCATCTCGCCCCACTGCTTACACGACGGACACTTATAATCCCCGAACTCGACGACCGATACCGGCGCATCCGCTACCCCAATCGTTGGCTGTCCGGTCGTCGCCACGTGCTCTCCCTTCACGGCCGTCTCGGCTTGGTCAGCCGGCCGGTTCAACAGCACGACGACGACCGCAATCAATGCGACGGCGACGAGCGTCAAGAGGACCAATACTTTATTTTGTTTCACTGTCTTCACCTCTATGTCTTTATGTCGTCTCCATTATATCGAAAGCGCTATCCTAATCCACAAAAATCGACTCACACTTTTTTCATGGCCTAAGGGAAGGACGCATCGCTCTGGATGCATCCTTCCCTTAGGCCTTATTCCCTTACGCTTCGAACAACAACTGCTCTGGGTCTTCAATCATGTCTTTGATGTGTTTGAGGAACGTCACGGCCTCACGCCCATCGACGATGCGGTGGTCATACGAGAGCGCCACGTACATCATCGGGCGGTTCTCCATCGTGTCCGCGTCGATGGCGATTGGACGGAGTTGAATCGAGTGCATCCCCAGGATGGCGACTTGTGGGCCGTTCAAGATCGGTGTCGACAAGAGCGAGCCGAACACGCCACCGTTCGTGATCGTGAACGTGCCGCCTGTGAGGTCACTAAGCCCAAGCTTATTGTTACGGGCCTTGTCGGCGAGGTGAAGGATATCCTTCTCAATCTCCCCGAAGTTTTTACGGTCCGCTTCACGGACGACCGGGACGACGAGGCCGTCTGGTGCCGACACGGCGATGCCGATGTCATAGTACTTCTTCAAGACGATCTCGTTTCCTTGAATCTCGGCGTTCAAGTACGGCATCCGTTTGAGGGCCGCGACGGCCGCTTTCGTGAAGAATGACATGAAACCGAGTTTGACGTCGTTGTCTTTGACGAACTTCTCTTGACGGCGTTTGCGGAGCGCCATGACGGCTGACATGTCAATTTCGTTGAACGTCGTCAGCATTGCCGCCGTCTGTTGCACTTCGACGAGGCGGTTCGCGATCGTCTGGCGACGGCGCGTCATCTTGATGCGCTCTTCTTCCTTCCCACTCGCTGCCGGTTGTGGTGCCGCCGCTGGTGCTTTCGGCGCTTCTTGCTTCGGCGCAGGCGCAGGTTTCGATTCGTGGCTCGTCACGTCATGGACGTTGATGCGACCCATCGGATCGTTCGTTTGAATCGCCGCAAGGTCAATTCCTTTCTCACGGGCAAGCTTACGCGCTGCCGGTGTGGCGATTGGTCCTTTGCCCGGGCTCGCGACGTGCTCTTCGCGACGCTCAACTTTTTTCGCTTCCTCGAGCGTTTCGACTTTCGGCTCAGCCGGAGCTGGTGCCGTTTCGGCCGGTGCTTCCGTCTTCGTCTTCGTCGCGACAGCCGTGCCGCCGCCTGATCCCGAACCGAGACGGGCGATGACTTGTCCGACTTGGACCGTGTCACCTTCGCCGGCGAGTTGCTCTTCTAGCACACCCGATTCATCGGCTGGTACCTCGATGTTGACTTTGTCTGTCTCGAGTTCGACGATGGCTTCCCCTTTTTCGACTTGGTCACCTGGCTGTTTGAGCCATGAAGCAACCGTTCCTTCCGTAATGGACTCTGCTAACTCCGGTACTTTGATTTCGATCACAATGAGTTCCCCCCTTAACTTATTTACGATCTTTTTGGTATGTGCTCGTGCCGGCAGCAGCCGAGACGGCGTCACGCGAAATGGCTTCGCGGATGATGCGCGCTTGTTCTTGCTTATGGGCCGTTGGGTTCCCCTCGGCCGGGCTCGAACGACGGCGACGGCCGATGTAACGGACGTTCAACCGGTTCGTTGTAACCGCTTCGAGACGTGGCTCGATATACGTCCAGGCACCCATGTTCTTCGGCTCTTCCTGGACCCAGACGATTTCCTTCGCGTTCGGATAGCGGCTGACGACTTCACGGATTTCACGGACCGGGAACGGGTAAATCTCTTCGACCCGGATGATATGAAGGAAATCGAGCGACTCCTCGGACTTCATCGTCGCTTCTTGAAGGTCAATCGCCATCTTCCCGGAACAGAAGACGAGCCGTTCGACTTTGTCCGTCTGTTCACCTAACCCTGGCTGTTCGACGATCGGACAGAACGTTCCGTCTGACAATTCTTCGACCGACGAGGCTGCAAGCGGATGACGAAGCAGGCTCTTCGGCGTCATGATAATCATCGGACGGACTTGTTCGGTGCCGAGCATCAACGCTTGGCGGCGTAAAATGTGGAAGTATTGCGCGGCGGTCGAGAGGTTCGCGACCGTCCAGTTCTTCTCGCCGGCGAGCGTCAAGTAACGCTCCATCCGTGCGCTCGAGTGCTCCGGCCCTTGACCTTCGTACCCGTGTGGCAACAGCATGACGAGACCTGACTTTTGTCCCCATTTGGCCCGTCCGGCCGAGATAAACTGGTCGAACATGACTTGTGCCGAGTTGGCGAAGTCGCCATATTGCGCTTCCCACAAGACGAGCGTGTCTTGGGCGAAGACGTTGTAGCCGTATTCGAAGCCGAGCACCGAGCCTTCTGAGAGCGGGCTGTTGAATACCGAGAACGACGCGTTCGCTGTCGATAGATGATGCAGTGGCGAGAACTTCTTCCCGGTCTCCGCATCGTTCAACATGATGTTACGCTGCGCGAACGTCCCACGCTCCGAGTCTTGACCGCTCAAGCGGACCGGTGTGCCGTCCGAGATGATGGACGCATAGGCGAGTGTCTCGGCATGGCCCCAATCGACTTTTCCGTTCTCCCCGAACGCCTCACGGCGACGGTCGAGCACTTTTTGCAGTTTGTGGAACACGCCGAACCCTTCCGGCCATTCGAGCAGCTCGTCGTTGATTTGTTTCAAGACTTCTCGTTTCACACCCGTCTCGACCGACGGGAACCCTTTGAAGACGGCTTCCGGCATGACGATGTCTGAATCCTCTTCCTCTGAAGGGACGAGGTCACGAGCCGATTTGAGACGGTCTTCAATCGACTGTTCAATCGTCGCTTTGTCCTCTTTCGTCATGACGCCCTCGGCGATGAGTGCGTCGGCGTAGACGTGGCGGACCGATTGGTGGCCTTTGATCGCTTTATAGAGGACCGGGTTCGTGTTCATCGGCTCATCCATCTCGTTATGACCGTAGCGGCGGTAACCGACGAGGTCGACGAGGATGTCTTTATGGAACTTGGCACGGTATTCACTGCATAGCTTGGCGACGGCGATACACGCTTCCGGGTCGTCCGCGTTCACGTGGAAGACCGGGATTTCATATCCTTTGGCGATATCGCTCGCATAACGCGTCGAACGCGAATCGCTCGGGTCGGTCGTGAAGCCGATCGTGTTGTTGGCGATGACGTGGACTGTGCCGGCCGTGCGATAGCCGTTCAAGTTCGTCATGTTGAGCGTCTCGGCGACGATGCCTTGGCCCGGGAAGGCGGCATCCCCGTGAATGAGAATCGATGCCGCTTTGTCGTCGTGTTGGACGGCCATCCCTTTTTCCGAGCGGTCGTCTTGTGCGGCACGTGTGTACCCTTCGACGACGGCACCGACGAACTCGAGGTGACTCGGGTTGTTCGCGAGGTTCAATCGTACCTCTTTCTTCTCTTCGAGCACTCTGCGGTCGAGACCGAGGTGATACTTCACGTCACCCGACCAACCGAAGTTGATACCGATCGAACCTTCCGACGGGATCAGCTCTTTATTCGGCGCGTGTTGGAACTCGGCGAAAATCATCTCGTACGGCTTCCCGAGCACGTGCGCGAGCACGTTCAAGCGTCCGCGGTGCGCCATACCAATGTTGATGTGTTCCGAACCGCTTGAGATGAGTCCTCCGACCATCGCGTCAAGGAGCGGGACCATCGCGTCAAGTCCTTCGATCGAGAACCGTTTTTGACCGACGTATGTCTTATGAAGGAACGATTCGAACAACTCGGTCTCCGCGAGTCGCTCGAACAATTCGATTTTCTCATTTTTGGATAGTTTCGCTTTGAGCGCGCCTTGTTCAATCCGGCGACGAATCCAGCGTTTCTCTTCCATATCGTCTAAGTGACGAAGTTCGATGGCGACCGTGTCCGTGTACACGTCGAGCAAGTGGCGGACGAGCTCAAGAGCGGTCGCTCCTTGTTTTGGCACGTCTTCTGACAACAAGTGGGCCGGGATCTGTTTGAGGTCCGCTTCTTCTAACCCGTAGCGGTCAAACGCAAACAAGCCGTGCTCGCGCGGATGGTCTTTGAGCGGGTAAATGTCAGCCGCCTTATGGCCGAGTGCCCGGATGTCATTGACCAGCCGTGTCGCTGCCACGACTTTCTCTAAATCAAACGACGCGACCGGCGTTTCCGGCACCGCCGTTTCCGGTGCGCCATGCTTGTCGAAATAGCGACGCGTCTCCGCATCGACTGATTCTGGGTCTTCCAAATATTGCTCGTACAATTCAACGATATAGCCTAAGTTTGGACCGTAAAATGATTGTAACGCCTCATGACCGTTCGACGACTCTCCCATTGAATAAATCCCCCTATCCGTTCCTAAACGCCCTTATGTGTGAACGCTTTCATTTTAACATTAAGCACGAAGCAGTTCATCCTTCTGATTCGTACTAGATAAAGAGCCAAATCTTGCCTCTTACTCTCCCCTCCATACTACACCTTTCCAACTCGAAAGACCCATTCAAATTCACAATTCGTCCATACTATTTCAATAAGTTTTCCTTATCAATAAATTGTGAACCGACCCGTCCGTTTCATCGATTTCAAAAAAAGGTGAAACCTTGTTTCAGGCTGCTCCGTAATACCGTTGTAAGCAAGTTGGTAAATACTCTCAACGAAAGCTAGGTGACAGCATGTTAACCGTACAAAACGTACACAAAAAAATGGGGAAAGCGAACGTATTGACGAACGTCAGCTTTGAAGTCGTCCCGGGTGAGATTTTCGGATTCCTTGGGCCAAACGGAGCTGGAAAGACGACAACGATTCGCATCATCACGGGTCTGATGCCCGCAACACATGGGACGGTGACCGTCGACGGGTTCGACGTCGCGACCGATCGTCAACAAGCGCTCAGTCGCATCGGAGCCATCGTCGAGAACCCGGCCTTCTATCCGTATTTGACGGGTCGGGAAAACTTGATTCACGCGATGAATCTCATCCCGGGACTTAAAAAAGTCGATTTGAACGCCCTCGGCGCACTCGTCGGGCTCGAGACGAAACTCGATATGAAAGTGAAGCAATACTCGCTCGGAATGAAGCAACGACTCGGGATTGCCCGCGCCCTCCTCCATAACCCGAAAGTGCTCATCTTGGACGAGCCGACGAACGGGCTCGATCCGGCCGGAATCGCCGACTTGCGTCAATACTTACGGCACCTCGCCGATCACCGTGGCATCGCCATTTTAATTTCGAGCCATTTGCTCAGTGAGATGGAGATGATCACGGACCGTTTCGCCATCATCGACCAAGGTCAAATCAAGTCGGTTCAAGGTGGCGACGGGGAACTCCAGACGGAAAGTGTCATTTTATGCAAAGTGGACCGGGCTCACATGAACGATGCGCTCGACGTGGCGGCGCTCGCCTTCGACGACGTCAAGATTGTCCAACAGTCGGCGGAGACGTTCCTCGTTCCGCGCCCAGAGCGCGACATTCCGCATCTATTGAAACAGCTCGTCGACCGTGGCTTGTCCGTCTATCAAATCGGCATGAAGCACGAGACGCTCGAGGAGCAATTCTTGAAAGTGACGAAAAAAGAAGGAGGTACGAACAATGCGTTCATTACTAGCCAATGAATTTATGAAGTGGCGCCGAACGATTAAACCGTTCATCGCCCTCGGTATGTATACGGCCATCATCATCTTGACATACGTCCTCGTCCGCGGTGACGGAGATGCCGAGACGTTCGTCAACTTCGCCGCGATGGCCGCGATGACGTTCCTCGGCATCTTCACAATCGTCTTCACCGCCGAGATGATCGGGAATGAGTTGAAGTACGACACGTTGAAACATTTGCTCATGAGCCCGTATTCGCGGGACCGGATCCTCTTATCAAAACTGTTGGCGGCCCTGCTCATCATGCTCGCCCAGTTCATCTTCATCTTGGCCGTGACGTACGTATTCGCGCTCACGCTCGATGGGAACTTGACGTTCGAACAGTTCCGTAACTTGTTGCTCAGCGTGTCGAGCGGCGTGTTCGTCATCTTTCTGACGCTCATGTTCTCGGTCGTCTTCAAATCGACCGGCGTCGTCATCGGCTTCACCGTGCTCGCGAACTTCCTGTCGACGATGATCGGCAGTCTCCTCATCACGTGGAAGCCGGCCATCGCCAAATGGATCGTCTTCTTGCACACCGATTTGTCCGTCTATTACCAAAGTCCAGGCTTCATGGAAACGATGGACGTGACGATTTGGTTCTCCGCCCTCTACGTTTTCATCCATGTCGTCGCCTTCTACATCATCACGGCGTTTATGTTCCGTAGTAAAACGTTCGCCGAATAACGGTTAAACGGTCGGATGGAGTGGTACTCCCCTACTATAAAGAAACTTCATTAGGAGGGAGACGTATGCGAAAGACGGCACTGCTCATCATCGACATGTTCAACGACTTCGACTTTGTCGGCGGGGACGATCTGCTGCGCCACACTGAACCGATTGTCGAACCGATTTTACAGATTATACGAGCAGGAAAGCCCATACCGGGCATAGCCCGCCTTTAGGCATGGGATGAACGTGAGTTCGGATGTGAAAAAC
>NZ_JACSMC010000004.1:0-125468 GCF_018618435.1 Exiguobacterium sp. s150
AACAGAAATGGACTGCGCTCGCACAAGCACTTCAGAATCCCACTCATCCCGAAGGGTGAGCTTGCGGCTTTAGCCGTGGGAGTGTCAATGGGGGAAAGGCATTGCCGGGGAAGCGCTTGAAGCCGTCGTCGCATATGGGTTTCATGAGCTTCGACTTATGCGGATTGAAGCGCTCGTCGAACCAGAAAACCACGCGTCGATGCAACTACTTGAACGACACGGTTTCTTACACGAAGGGTTGCTTCGAAGCTATGAGTTCACGCGCGGTAAGTTTGATGACTTGTATATGTATTCGCGATTAAATGACAGAAAGGGTCGATGAACGATGCAGATCATCGAGTTTAATGGCGTCAGTCACGGAGACATTTTACATAACGTGACGGGCTACTTCCGGGAAGGGCGTATCACGACGTTCGTCGGCCCGAGCGGGGCAGGGAAGACGACGTGTTTGAAACACATCAACGGACTGCTGTCTCCGGATTCGGGCGAGGTGTATTTCAAGGGAGAAAACATTCAAGAGCTCGACATCATCGCGCTCCGTAAAAACATCGGCATGGCGTTCCAAAGTGCGCCGATGATTGACGGAACGGTGTATGACAATTTGAACTTGCCGAAAGCGATTTTCGGGGAGACGCTCGACCGAGATAAGGCGGCCTCGCTATTACAAGCTGTCGACTTGGACGAACGGATGCTCGACAAGCCCGTCAAGACGCTGTCGGGCGGGGAACGGAGCCGCGTCGCCATCGCTCGGACGCTCGTCAATAAACCGGACGTGCTCCTGTTAGATGAGATCACGGCGAGCCTCGACTATCGGACGGTGAAAGAGATTGAACGGCTCATCGTCCGCCTGCAGCGCGAATATGGGGTCACCGTCATCTGGATCACCCATGACTTGGATCAAGCGCGGCGCGTCAGTGACGACATGTGGTTTTTACGGAACGGCGAGTTGATCGAGTTCGGGGACGCCTCGTTCATCGACGAGTCGGATAATCCGATGATCGGGCGGTTCGTGAGGGGGGAAGAGCTATGACGTTCGTCGAACTGTTGACGTCGCTCATCTTTGTCGCCATCCCGCTCGGACTGGCGCTTTATCTCAAGCTCGGACTCGAACGTGACATCGTCATCGCGACAGTGCGTTCCATCATCCAACTGTTGGTGATCGGGTACATCTTGACGTTCGTCTTCGAGAGCGACAACCCGGTGTTCATGCTCTTCATGATCCTTCTCATGATCGGGGCGGCGACGCAGAACATCATCAAAAAAGGGGACGGCATCCCCGGCATCACGTGGATGATCGTCCTCACGCTCGTCACGGTCGAGGCGCTGACGATGGGGCTTATGCTCGGGCTCGGCATCATCCCGTTCGAGCCGGACAAGGTCATCCCGATTAGCGGCATGGTCATCGGCAACTGTATGGTGTTGTCGCTCCTGTTCTTGAACAAGTTCAAAGACGAGGTCGAGCGGAGTGACGAGGTGATTGAACTCATTTTGTCGATGGGCGGGGCGCCGAAGACGGCGATTGACCGGAGCTTGAAGAACGCCATCCGCACGAGCATGATTCCGACGGTCGAGGCGCAAAAGACGATGGGGCTCGTCCAACTGCCGGGCATGATGAGCGGGCTCATCATCGGCGGAGCCGACCCGATGGAGGCGGTATTGTATCAACTCCTCATCTTGTTCCTCATCTTGACGACGGCGACGATTTCGGCCGTCATGGTCGGCTATCTCGCGTATCCGCGCCTGTTCAATGAGAAGCTGCAGTTCGTCGGCTTGACGTATCGAAAGGGGAAAGCAACATGATTCTAGGTATCCATCACGTACAAATCACAATCCCGACTGGAGAAGAAGCGCGGGCCCGGGCCTTCTATTGCGATTTGCTCGGGTTAGAAGAGATGGAAAAGCCCGCGTCGCTGCGAGGGCGCGGCGGATTTTGGCTCAAACTCGGTGACCAGAGCGTCCACGTCGGCGCAGAGGACGGCGTCGACCGCTCCCGAACGAAAGCCCACGTCGCCTATGCCGTTACTAATTTGGAGGCATGGGGACGACGGTTGGAAGCGGAAGGAATTGACCGAATCGAAGGCATCCCGATTCCCGGCTTTGACCGGTTCGAGTTCCGCGACCCGTTCGGCAACCGAGTCGAGATGATTCAAGCGACATGACAAAGGAGCACCCATCGCGGGTGCTCCTTTGTTTTATGGAATGGGTGTTCCTTGATGAAACTTCATTTTCCACGTTCCGTCAATCCGTACCCAAATCGAGCTGCGAAGCGCAGTCTTTCCGGTCATGTGATTCTCGGTCCGGTACGTGGCGAGGACGACGTCGTCACGGATGACTTCGAGGTTGAAGTCGGTGAGCGAGACGTCGATCTCGCCGAGGTCCATCGTGTTCGTGTCCTCTTCTTTGTAGAGGAGGCGTCCGGAGCTGCCGATTTCAAAGAAATCTTCGGTCACGAGTTCGCGCAACCGCTCTGGAGACGTCCGCACTTCCTTCGTCAACAACAGTCGTTCTTTCTCTTCAATCAATGGTGCGAGCATCGCGTCACTCCTTCCGAAAAAACGTCAACCGTGTACCGTATTCGTTTTCCCGAAATTCATGACGATGACACCGAGCACGATGACGATGAGTCCGATACTGTTCAACGTCGACAACACCTCGCCGTAGACGAACACGCCGATGAGCCCCGTCGCGACCGTGCCGAGGCCAGCCCAGACGCTGTAGGCGATGCTGAGCGGAATCGTCTTTAAGACGATGCCCATGAGTGTGAACGAGACGGCGAAACTTGCGAGCAGGATCATGCTCGGAACGAGTTGTGTGAACCCGTCCGACAGCTTCAGCATCGAGGTCCCGAGCACCTCGAACGCGATCGAGAACAGTAAGAATATATATCCTTTCATCCGTCTCCCTCCTATACTTTCATCAACACGAGTCCGACGATGACGAGTCCGATGCCGGCAACGGTCTGTTTACGGACTTGCTCGTTGAAGACGAGAAACCCGATGAGTGCCGTCGCAGCCGTACCGACCCCGCTCCAAAACGCGTAGGCGAAGCTGAGCGGGATGGAGAGGAGGGCGAGCGACAATAGATAAAACGCCGTCACATAGCCGAGCGCGACCCCGACAATCGGGAGACGGGTCGACGACGTCGCGTTGAGCTTGAGCATGCTCGAGCCGAACACTTCAGAGATGATCGCTCCGGCGAGATAGAGGAAGCCCATCTTAGCCACCTGCCTGTTCGAGCGCGTCACACTTTTGGAGGATGAGCCGGGCGGCCTCGTCCTTGAAGGCGTCGCTATAGCCGTACGTCAACGCGAACCAGAACCCGTCACATAACAGCCGAAGTTCGAGTACGCGCGGGTCGGTCCCGTCGGCAAGAAAGCGTTCATCCCATCGGCGTGCCGCCTCGTTCCAGATAGCACCGCTCGCATCTTCTTGCGACGAGATGAAGACGGCGCTCAGGCCGATTCGTGCCGCGTCCAGATAGTCGAGTGTCGCCTGGGCGTAAGCTCGTGTGAACGGGTACGGTCCGTCCGTCATATGATGATGGATCCGTGTCTCGAACTCGGTGATGGCGAGTTCGTTCATTTGGCGGAGCAAATTGTCTTTCGTCTCGAAGTGGTAGAGCACACCGGCTTTCGTGATGCCGACACGCGCGGCGAGCCGCTCGAGCGATAGTTGTTGAATGCCGTCCTCCCGAATCATCTGGGCGGCCGTCTCGAGCAGTAATTGTTTTTTGTTCATCATGTTCACCTCATTAACTTTACTGAACGGTCAGTAAAGTCAATATATCAAGTCTGAATTGTCTTGTCGAACCGATTACTCATACATGAATGATTTTTTTGCGTATAAGGAAAGAAAAATATTCCCAGTCCCTTTTTGACAATTTGGCATTGCACATCCTTTTTTTGTTTGATATGCTTCTCAATGAAAACGACAATGATAATCATTATCAATGAGAACGAGTCCATAGAAGCGTCCATACATAGAACAGAAGACGTGGACACGTTCGAGTTGAGACGAGTGTCATTCAAACTAAATACATAAGGAGATGGACAGAATGGGGAAATTGAAAGTGTCACTCATGTTGACAGTACTCATCTTCGTGCTTGCCGCATGCGGCGGGACGACAGAGACGAAAGAAACAGGAGAAGTGGAAGGTGCCGAGGCACCGAAAACGGTTGAAATCACCGATGCGCACGGCACGATTGAAGTACCGGTCAACCCGAAGAAGGTCGTCGCCCTCGACAACCGTACGTTCGAGACGCTCGCGGCGTGGGACATCGAACTCGCGGCGGCACCGATCGGATTGTTGCCGGCCGAGTCGCCATATGCGAAAGACAGCGACATCGCCGACGTCGGCATGCACTTTGAGCCGAACTTAGAGGCGATTGCAGGCGTCGACCCGGACGTCGTCATCGTCGGGCAACGTTTCGCCGATTACTACGAAGACATCAAAAAACTCGTACCGAACGCGGCCGTGATTGACTTGTACATCGATATCCCGGAAGATACGGGCACTCCGGGTGAGATTTTGGTCAAAGGGTTGACGGACACGACGCTCACGCTCGGGAAAATCTTTGATAAGAACGAAGAGGCGGCACAGCTCGTCGCGGACCTCGACAACTCAATCGATGGCGTGAAATCAGCCTACAACGGCGAAGACACGATCATGTCGGTCATCGTCTCAGGCGGAGACATCGGCTTCTCGGCACCGATTTCAGGTCGCGTCTATGGCCCGATGTATGACATCTTCGGCTGGACACCGGCGCTAGAAGTCGAGAAGACGACAACCGACCACCAAGGGGATGAAGTCTCGGTCGAAGCAATCGCCGAAAGCAATCCGGACTGGCTCTTCGTCCTCGACCGCGACGCACCACTCGAAGGAGCGGAAGGTGCCGTACCGGCGGCGGACGTCATCGACAACGCCCCGGCGCTTCAAAAGACGACAGCCGTCAAAGAAAAGAACATCGTCTACGCACCGAACGACACATACTTGAACGAGTCGATTCAAACGTACGCTGAAATGTTCAACGACATCGCACAAGCGCTCAAGAAGTAAGGCGTGCTATCGTGCAAACACCACTAACTCGGGCTGAGACATTGTCTCAGCCCTCCTTTTCTACCATATGGACGAAGTCGTTCATCTTCGCGACGCTCGTCGTGTTGATGCTTGCGGTCTTATCGCTCGTTACGGGCGTGTATGATATTCGCGCCGACTTCGATATGTTTTGGATCACCCGTGTCCCGCGGACGGTCGCCCTCATGTTGACGGGGGCGGCGATGGCGATGTCGGGGCTCGTCATGCAGCTCATCACCCAAAACCGGCTCGTCGAACCGACGACGACCGGGACACTCGAATGGGCCGGGCTCGGGCTCTTGACCGTGTACTTGCTCGTCCCGGCACCGACGCTCATGATGCGGATGACGGGGGCAATCGTGTTCTCGTTCGTCGGTACGATGGTGTTCTTTTGGTTTTTACGTTCGGTCAAACTCCGGTCGTCGTTGATCGTCCCGATTATCGGGCTCATGCTCGGTGCCGTCATTTCGGCCGTCTCCACGTTCCTCGGCCTGTTCTTCCGGATGAGCCAGACGCTCGAAGGCTGGTTCGTCGGCTCGTTCGCCTCGGTCCAGGTCGGACGCTATGAGTATTTATGGCTCATCCTCATCTCGACGGTGCTCATCTTTTTGCTCGCGAACCGATTGACGCTCGCGGGGCTCGGGGAGGACGTCGCGACGAGCCTTGGCGTGAACTACAACCAGCTCATGATGGTCGCGACCGGGCTCATCGCCCTCTCGGTCGGTGTCGTGGCGACGGTCATCGGCAATTTGCCGTTCCTCGGCTTAATCGTCCCGAACCTCGTCTCGATGTTTCGGGGGGACGACCTCCGCAGCAACTTGCCGTGGGTATGTGTCGTCGGCATGGGGGCGATTCTCGTCAGTGACTTGATTTCCCGGACGATTATCGCACCGTTCGAACTGCCGGTCTCACTCATTCTCGGGACGGTCGGTGCGTTCGTCTTCATCGGGATTTTACTTAGACAGCGCAAGCGGGGAGGGGTTCGATGAGTACGGTCATCGAGAAAGAAGTGTACGAAGTGGACGTCCATCCGCTTCACGGAAAGGAGCGGAGCGCGTCGGCGTTCCGTTCGAGGCGGGAGGAGCGACGCTACTGGCTCTTCCTCGCCGTCTTCATCATCGGCGGGGTGTTGTGCGCGCTCGGACTGTTGCTTTACAACAATCCGGTCCCGATTGACTCGCCGTCGTTCTGGCCGGTCGTCGAGCGGCGCGTCGTCGCCGTCACGACGATGGCGATCGCGGCGCTCTGTCAGAGCCTCGCGACCGTCGCGTTCCATTCGGTGACGAACAACCGCATCATCACGCCATCGCTCCTCGGGTATGATGCGCTCTATTCGACGATTCAGACGAGCATGATTTTCTTCTTCGGTGCCGGCGCCTTCGTCGGTTTTACGGGGACCGGTGCGTTCTTGACGCAGGTCGGACTGATGGTGCTCATGAGTCTTTTGCTATACGGCTGGTTATTGTCGGGGAAATACGCCAACCTGCAGCTCATGCTGCTCGTCGGGATTATCATCGGGACCGGGCTCAACTCGGTGTCGACGTTCATGCGCCGCATGCTCGCCCCGTCCGACTTTGACATCTTGCAGGCGCGGCTGTTCGGTTCGGTGACGAACGCGGACGCGGCCTACTTCCCGATCGTCATCCCGCTCGTGCTCGTCGTCGGGGTATTATTGTACGCGTTCTCGAACCGACTCAATCTCGTCTCGCTCGGGAAGGACGTGGCGACGTCGTTCGGGGTGAACCATCGCGGGAGCGTCATCTATACGCTCATTCTTATCTCGCTCCTCATGTCGGTGTCGACGGCGCTCATCGGGCCGCTCACGTTCTTCGGTTTCTTGGTCGCGACGCTCAGCTACCAGGTCGCCTCGACGTATGACCATAAATACGTCTTCCCGATGGCGTTCGCGCTCGGCTTCTTCGTTTTGACGAGCGCCTACTTCTTCATGTACCACATCTTCAACACGCCAAGCGTCGTCTCCGTCATCATCGAACTGTTCGGTGGCATCATTTTCTTGGCAGTCATTCTTAAGCGGAGGTCCTTATGATACAACTCGAACAAGTGAAAAAATCGTATACGGATAACGTCCACATCGGGCCGATCGACCTTGATATCCCGAAGGCCGGCTTCACGTCGCTCATCGGTCCGAACGGGGCTGGGAAGTCGACGACGCTCATGATGATCGGCCGTCTGCTCCATTTAGACGCGGGTCAGATTCAAGTCGCCGGGATGGACGTGTCGAGCACGAAGTCGAAAGACTTGGCGAAAATCATCACGATTCTCCGGCAAGAGAATCATTTCGTGACACGCTTGACCGTGCGCCAACTCGCCGGTTTCGGACGTTTCCCGTACTCGAAGGGGCGGTTGACGAAAGAAGATGAGGCGATCATCTCGAAATACATCGACTTCCTCGATTTGACGCATCTCGAGCACCGCTACCTCGACGAACTGTCGGGCGGCCAGCGCCAACGGGCGTACGTCGCGATGGTGCTCTGTCAAGAGACGGAATATGTCCTCCTCGACGAGCCGCTCAACAATTTAGACATCGCCCGCTCGGTACAGATGATGGAATACTTACGGCACGTCGCCGACGAGTTCGGGCGGACGATCGTCACCGTGCTCCACGATATTAACTTCGCGGCCAAATACTCGGACCGCATCTGTGCGATGAAAGACGGACAGATCGCCGCGTTCGGGACGGTCGACGAGATTATGAACGGGGACATCCTGTCCGACATCTTCGAGACGAAGCTCGAGGTCATCCAAGGCCCGTACGGACCGATCGCGGTCTACTAATCATTATAGAAGGAAGTGACGACGATGCAGATTTACTGGACACCGATTTTAGAGGTCATCGAAGAAGCGGCTGATACATACACGTTCCGACTCGAACGGCCAGACGGCTTCACGTGGGAGGAAGGGGCGCACACGCATTTCGCGCTCGAAGGGTTCAACAAAGAAGAGCGACCGAACCGGAGTTTGATTCGCCACATGTCCATCTCGACGTTGCCGCGAGAAGGCGTGATTGGCATCACGACGCGTATCAAAAAAGAATGTTCCGAGTTCAAATCGATTCTCCGGGAAATGGCGCTCGGCGAGAACGTAGCGATTTTCAAAACGTATTCGAACGTGCCGTTGAAGCGCGTCGGGAAGAACGTCTACTTGTTGTCGGCCGGGGTAGGGCTCGCGACGTTCCGTCCGCTCGTGCTCGACTATTTGACGGACGGGGAAGGCGTCCCGCACCTCCATTCGTTAAACGTCGACTCGTCGGCCAACTATCTATTTCAAGATGTTTTCACGTCGACCGATACGTTCACGGCTGACTTCGTCGACAGTCGCGTTCGTTATCACGAGGCGGTCAAGACGCTCGCGCAGGATTTGGACGGACTATATTACGTCGTCGGAAGCGATGACTTTTTGCGTGAGACGATTGCGACGCTATGTGAGCGGGGCATTGCGCGCGAACAGATCGTGCTCGATAAGCATGATTTTCAGTTGGATGCGTTTTTCACAGAAAGAGACGAGGACGTGATTTCCTCTTAATGCAGAAAATCAGACTTGAGTAATCTAGCACAAAAAAGGTATCAGATTCATTCATGTCAGAATGAGTCCGATACCTTTTCATTTGCGAACGACGTCAGGCGTGTCTCAGAATGTGAACTCGATGCCTTTCGAGGTGAGCCAAGCGATGATCACGCCATACCCGAATATGCTGATAGCTGAATAGATGAGGAGTGTAGAACGCCTCATTCCAATCGAATGCCCAATCACACCGACGACCCATGACCCGAGTAATGGCGTGACGAGGATAATCGACCAGCTGCCATGCTCGCGCATCAAATGACTGAAGCGGTGCTTCTCTAGACGATCGAGCCAGCCGCTGAGGCGTTTGAAACGATGGAGCCAATCATAGAAATACGCGAGCAGGGGAACCGGCAAGAAGTTACCGAACCCGGCCCAAAGCACCGCAGAGACATGATCGAGACCGAGTAACATCGTACTCGGGATGGCCAAATAGATTTCGAACATGGGGAAGAATCCCATAAACCATGCAGTTGCAGACAGACTGATGTATTCAAATAGACTCATGTCAATTCTCCTTGATCGTATGTCTTTTCAAACGTAAACGTTGTGAAATGAATTTCCGCCTCTGGTTGAGGAAGCGTGCTACCCTCTGCATTCGAGTCATTGCTTAATCCATTTCGCACTCCGGCCGAGTCCAGATGGAGCGATTTCCCCTTCATCCCGCAATTCCCGAAGAACTCGGTTGATGGTTGCCTCACTGATGTCGGGGCAGGCGTTCCGAATATCCGACTTGGTAAACGGCCCGATTCTCCCTTCTACGAATCGTCTAATCCGGATGCTCTTGCTTTGACTGCCTGACGTGACAAGTCCTACGCGCTCTTCTAATTCTTTGTATGCCGCAAGAATCACGCTCAACAGATAGTTGATCCATGGGAATGGGTCTTGTCGGTTCTCATGCCAATGGATCGATGACAACCGTAGAGACTCATAGTAGTCCTCTTTCCGTTCCTCGACAATCTTTTCGAGACTAATATAGCGGCCGACCTCAAAGCCGAATTGATACAACAGCAACAAAGTCACCAGCCGGGCCATTCGTCCGTTCCCGTCATTGAACGGATGAATCGATAAAAAGTCGAGGACGAACATACTAGTCAAGATGAGTGAATCGACGTCTTCGTTTTGCCGACGTTCTTTTACACTGTCGCATAAGGCCTGAACAGCCGTCGGGGTCTCGAATGCTGGGACAGGTACGAAGCGCGTCCGACGCGTACCGTCGGGGAAGGTCTCGCTAATCTCGTTATCGATATTTTTCCAGCGCCCGCCTTCGACCGGAACAAATTTGTAGAGTTCTTTATGAAGCTGGAGCAGGATGTTCGGGTTGATTGGGATATCTTGGGCTGAAGCATGGATTAAGTTCAATACATCCCGGTACCCGGCAATTTCAGCTTCTGAGCGGTCGGCCGGATCCGAGGTCTTCGACATGATGGTGTGTAGGCGGCTCTCGGTCACGACGATTCCCTCAATCGCATTGGAAGCCTTTGTCGATTGAATGACCGCGACGTCACGTAACGTGTTCAAGATTTGAGGCGCCTGTTGTTTATATAGGTCTTGTTTGCCTTTATATTCATTGATGCGACCAATCAATCGTACGGTTTCCATCGGCAAGGCGAGATTTCTTAAATATTGATAATCGTAATTTCGCATAACACTCATCCCCATTTATAACCAAAATTGATTAAACATAGTCATTTGATTGATTTTTGAATATGTTTAATTCTAATATAACTGATTTATGATGGTATGTACGTGATAAACATACTCATTTTGAACAGAAATAAGTATGTTTAGAGAATGGTGAGCTATATTTCAGGTTATGATTGAGAAACGGTAAAAAAGCGCATCTCCGATTTTCGTGGAGACACGCTTGAGTGATGTATTTCGTCACACTCAGACCGAGGACACATGCCCCGCACTTTTCACGCAACATGCAACGAACCGCTCGAACAGATTTCGTCCCTCGGGCGTCCCGATTGACTCAGGGTGGAACTGGACGCCATATGTCGGATGCTCGGGATGCTCGAGTGCCATGATGACACCGTCTTCCGTGCGAGCGGTGACAGGAAGTTCCGTCGCTTGAACGACGAGTGAGTGATAGCGCATGACATCGAGCGGCTCGCCATCGAATAAGACGGACGGGGTCGTCAAAATGCGTGACGTCTTCCCATGCATGACTTGATTTGCTCGGCCGACCGTCCCGCCGAACGCCTCGGCGATGACTTGATGGCCGAGACAGACACCGAGTATCGGAATCACGCCGGACAGCTCCCGGACGACGTCGAGCGAGACGCCGGCGTCCTGTGGGCCACCGGGGCCAGGGGAGATGATGATGCCGGATGGATTGAGGTCACGAATCGCCTCGACCGAGAGTTCGTCGTTCCGGACGACGATGACGTCACTGAACCGGGCGACGTCCTGATAGACGTTATACGTGAACGAGTCGTAGTTGTCGATGAGTAAAATCATGCGAACACCTCCAAAAGGGATTTGGCCTTATGCAGCGTCTCTTCATATTCCGACACGGGGTCGGAGTCATAGACGATCCCGGCACCGGCTTGGACATGGGCCGTGTCGCCTTGCACGACCATCGTCCGGATGGCGAGGGCGAAGTCGAACCCGCCCCGGACGTCGAGATAGCCGACCGCCCCGGCGTACACTTCCCGTTTCACCGTCTCGAGCTCGTCGATGAGCTGCATCGCCCGAATCTTCGGCGCCCCGGAGACGGTGCCGGCCGGAAGACAGGCGCGCAAAGCGTCAATCGGATTCAAGTCGTCACGCAGCTCGCCTTCGACCTCGGAGACGAGGTGCATGACGTTTTTGAACCGTTCGAGCTCGATCTGTTTCGGGATCGTGACCGTGCCGACCTTGGCGACGCGGCCGATATCGTTTCGCCCGAGGTCGAGGAGCATCCGGTGCTCGGCGAGTTCTTTCTCGTCGGCGAGGAGCGACTCGCCGTGACGGATGTCTTCCTCGACCGTCTTGCCGCGCGGGCGTGTGCCGGCGATTGGGTTCGTCGTCACCCGGCTCCCGCTCACTTGGACGAGGCTCTCCGGGGAGGCACCGAGGACGATCGCTTCCCCGAGGTCGATATAGAACAAGTACGGGCTCGGGTTCTGTTTCCGGAGCGTCCGGTAAAAGTGGAACGGGTCGCCGGTGAACGTCGCGTCGATTCGTTGCGATAAGACGAGTTGGAACACCTCGCCGGCGAGAATCGCCTCTTTCGCCTTCAAGACGCGTTCGATGAATGCGTCTTTTTCGGTCAAGATGCGCTCGCTCGTCCGGACGACCGGTTCGAGCGTGTGCGTCTGCGCCGTCTCGAGTTGACGCTGAATCTCGTCGAGCCGTTCCGTCGCGTCCGTGTCGCCGGTGTCGATCAAGATGACCTGTTCCTCGAGGTGGTCATACAAGACGACCGTCTCGTAACGCTGGAACAATGCGTCCGGCAAGCTGCGCGTCTCGCACGGCGTGTTCGGAATCGGTTCATAGACACGCTGCATGTCGTAACCGATATAGCCGATGGCGCCGCCGATGAACGGGTACGGGACGTCCGGAACGTCACGGGTGATGAGCGCGGACAAGTGGGCGAGCGGATCGGCCGTCTCAATCGTTCCGTTCGCGTCCGAAACACTCGTCCCGTCAACACGAATCGTCTCGACCGGATTCGCTGCGACAATCGAGTAGCGGCCATGTTTGCCTTCGGCGCGGCTTTCGAGCAATACTTTTCGTTCACCTTTTAGACGGTGGAAGATGGCCACCGGTGTCAGTTCGTCGCCGTTGATGATTCGTTGTTCCATAAGATTGACCTCCTTAAAATAAAAAAATCTCCCCGCCCGACATGCCCAAACGGACATGAAGGACGAGGAGATTCCCCGTGTTGCCACCTTCGTTGAGAGACGACATGTCTCCCCACTCATCGCGAACAATCATTCGCTGTCCTCGGTAACGGGAGGACCCGTCAGAGCCTACATATCGGTCTGAACGCTCAAAAGCCCATTCACGCAAGACACGTCACCGGTTCGCATCGACCACCGGCTTTCTGGAGACGTCCCTTCGCGCTACTCTTCTTTCTCATCGCGAGTTCGTATGATGTTATCGTCACTTTACCGGGCGCGGGACGACTTGTCAATACGCTGGTGTTCAAAATTCCGAAATCAAGATGAAATCTTTTCGTAACACAATTGAAACATTTTCTGTCATATCCCGTATACTATATCCAAGGTGATTCACCTAATACTTGGAAAAGAGGGAAACAAGATGAAACGAATGGTGCAACGGACCGTTGCGACATTGCTCGCGGTCCTACTCGTCGTCTCGCTCGTCCCGCCACGCATCCACGCCGATGCCGGGGCCGGCATGAAGCAGGCGGCACGGCTTGAGGCCGGGAAGGCTGTCACGTTCACGACGGGCGTCGAACCGGTCAATACATACTGGTTCAAGCTAGAACGGAACGGTCCGAGTGACATGACGCATATGCAAATCGTCATGGAAGCGACGAAGCTCGCTCACATCTCGGTCTATCCGAGTGCGGACATGGGCGCGAAGGACGAGACGTTTTACCCGTATCGGGCGAGCGCCTCGAAAGAGGACGGGAAAGCGACAATCAACCTCCCATACGCTTGGCAAGGACCGTACTATGTGAAAGTCGAGTATATGCCGATGGAGATGCCGGACATGTACCCGCCGGAAGAGAGCTTCTCGCTTGAAGAAGGGGAAGAATCGGAAGAACCGCCGGGCGAGCCGGACTTGTCCCAGTTCGCCTCGGAGATCGAGCTCGTCTACAACCCGGTCAAACTGCCGGTGAAGTATGAGCAACAAGGCGGCGACATGTGCGCCGTCGAAACGATCTTCATGTCAGCGAACGATAAAAAGACGATGCTCGAGTTGATTCGCCACGTCCAGACCGGTGTCCTCAACCAGTCGGAACAAGGGCGTGAGCTCGCGGCACTTTACTACCGCGCCTCGCCGTATATCGTCAAGGCGGTCACGTTCGACAAGGCGAAACGTCAAGCGGCCTATCAAGACCTCATGACGTTGAAACCGCTCTTGACGGCGCTCGTCGACCGGAAACAGCATACGGTCTCATCAAAAGAAGCGACGGCAATCAACCGGATGCACGCCCTCGTCAACCAGAGCGTGCCGGAAGGCTTGAAGGCGGACATCGCCTCGGTCGCAGGCAGCGTCGGAATGGACGAACTCGCCGGGACGCCGATCACGGACGTGTTCGACCGCATCGGCATCACGGTGAACGTTTCGGACGCGCCGCGCTATATCGTTAAATACAAGTCATCACCGAGCCAGTCGATCGGCAAGATGAACGCACTGCGTGACGTCTCGGCCGAACGCCTGTCAATCGGGGCGTCAGGTGACCACTTCGCCCTCGTCGACGTCGAGGCGGCGTCAGCGAAGACGCAAGCGTCAGCCCAAACGATGCTGAATAACGACCCGAACGTCGAATACATCGAGCCAATCGAGAAATACTCCGCGTTCATGGCCGATCCGACGTACAGCTATCAATGGTCGGTCAACAGCCGTTCCATCTTGAAGCCGTTCGCGGATGCGGGCATCGGGCTCGATAAGTACGAGGCGCTCAAACTGAACGCCCGTAGCGTGAAAGTCGCCGTGCTCGATACCGGGGTCGACCACCGACTCCTCGACTTGAAAGGGAAAGTCGATGTGAAGAACGGGAAGAACTTCGTCGACCCGAACGGGGAAGGCGATGCGATCGATGACCACGGTCACGGCACACACGTCGCCGGCGTCATCGCCGCCGCGCAGAACAACGGCACCTCGATGCGCGGCATGATGCCGAACGTCTCGATCTTGCCGGTGAAAGTACTCGATTCATGGGGTTACGGGGAGACTGACCAAATCGCACTCGGCATCAAGTACGCCGTCGATGCCGGGGCGAAAGTCATCAACATGAGCCTCGGTGGTTCAGAGAGCCGGACGATCGGCTACATGTTGAAGTATGCCCATGACCGCGGTGTCATCATCGTCGCCGCGACGGGGAACGACGGCCAGTCGCTCTTGTCGTACCCGGCCTCGTCGAAATATACGATCTCGGTCGGCGCGACGAACACGTTCGGTCTCGTCAGCGACTATTCGAACTTCGGCCTCAACGTCGATGTCGTCGCCCCGGGCTCGAAAGTCGCGAGTCTCGTGCCGGACGGCAACGTCGTCTATATGGACGGGACGAGCATGGCGACCCCGCACGTCGCCGCATCCGTGGCGCTTCTCGTGTCCCAGCATCCGCGCATGACGGTCGAAGGCGTCCGCTCGATCCTTCGCCGCTCGGCCGAACCACTCGCCTTCACGGGTGGCGACGCGCCAAAAGACCCGCGCATGTATGACGGGATGCAGCAAGTGCTCGACGAATTGAAGGTGCCGCTCCTCCCATACTATGACGTCGTCAGCGGATATGGGAAAGTGAACGTCTATCGCGCTGAGTCGATGCTTCAAATCGCGCCGAAGCCAGGCCGCGTGTTCGACAACGCGCCGGTGTTCACGGTCGCGGCGAAACCGGACACGGTCGTCAACGTCTATAACGGGACGAAGCGCATCGGATGGGGGACGGCTCGAAACGGAAACGTGACGATGTCGCTCACGCCGCAAAAACCGGGCACGGTGCTCCGCGTGACGTATACGAACGGTTCACTCTTCACCGGGGAACGCATCACGGTCGCGAAAGGACTCCGTCCGAACGCACCGAGTGTCACGGCACCGCGTGCGAACGCGAAACACGTGACAGGGAAAGCCCAAGCCGGCATGACGGTCGTCGTCCGTGACGCACAAAAACGCGTCATCGGGAAGTCGAAAGTGACGCTCGCTGGCACGTACACGGCGAAAACCCGCGCCTTGAAAAAAGGCGAGCGCTTGTCGGTCCATGTGGAAGATGTGACGAAAAAAGTCAGCAAGATCACGACGGTCATCGTCAAATAAAAAAATCGGTCCTCTCGCGAGGGCCGATTTTTCATGTCAGAAGATTTCCGTGTTCAAATAGTTGACGGACACTTTCAAGTTGCCGTTCATCTTACGGAGCTCATCGATAATCTGTTTGTCTTTGACGCCGTCCTTGTTTTGGACGATATAGACGAGCTGGATCATCGTGCCGAGGTTCGTCGTCTCGACCGAGCGGAGCGCATAATACTTGTAGTGCGCCGACAGCACCCCGTCAAACGCCGTCTCGTCATGCAGATTCTCCGGCACCGTGATCGACAACCGCTTCTTGTCCGAGCCGCCGCGACCGAAGTCGAACGTGTACAACAGGAGGATGATGACCGACAGCGACACCGTGAACAGGATGGCGAGTATGTAGAAGCCGAGGCCGCACGAGATGCCGGCCGCCATGCCGAAGAAGATGAAGGCGATGTCTTTCGGGTCGCTCATCGCGCTCCGGAAGCGGATGATCGAGAACGCCCCGACGAGACCGAAGGCGACGGCGACGTTGTTGCCGATGACGATCATGATGACCGACACGGTGACGCCCATGATGATAATCGTCTGGACGAACGATTGGGAGTAACGGGCCCCCGTGTGCGTCCGTTTATAGAGATAGGCGATGCAAAGCGTCAAGATGAAGCTGAGGAAGATGGCCGCGGCCGCCTCGAGCACGGTAAGGCGCGAGGTGACGTCGGCGAGCTGGCGTACTTCGTTAAAGAAATCGGTCATGACAAAATCCTACCTTCGCTTAAGTTTTCGTGTTCCAATAATTCGACGCTCGTACAGAACTTCGAGACGCTCTGTTTGTTGCACTCGAGGTCGGAGAGAATCCGGGCGAGCCAGAACGGCACGACCTCGGACACTTTCACTTCGAGGACGACGAGACCGGAGTCGATGAAATGATGACCTTCGGGCCCGTGTTCGATCCGCAGGTCGTCGTTTCGGCACATGAGGTTGTAGTCGAACGTGACACGCAAATCTTTCTCGAACGTCCCGGAGAACGCTTGCCGGTCATAGCTGACGACCGTGTTCGGTTTTAAGTCGTACAAGTGCTGGAAGTGGAGCGCTTCTTTCAAAATTTGCGGGTTCGACGCCTCGACCGTCTCGAGCGGTTTGTTCGGGTCGCGCAGGATGTCGTACGCCTGATGGAGCGGGAGGATCGTCCGGCGCTTGTTGACGACGTTCTTGAACTTCTGTTTCACCTCGATGAACGAGGCGCTGCCGAGGTCAGCCTGGTCGTATACGCGCAGGCGCAGCTTCTGGCGGAACGGCAGTTTGTTGCGCGTCTCGTAATAGATCGACTTGTCGTTCGAGTCGAAATAGAGGCTGACGATGTTATATTTCCCTTCCGGGTTGCCGTACGTGTCGTAATGCATATACGGGAGGATGAGCTCACGGAGCTCAAGGTACTTCGCAAATGGGATTAAATACTTGATCTCGTATCGCTTGAATATCTCTTGGGCCACGGTGTCTCTCCTTCATTAGGGATTGTTAAATATTTGTTAAGGTGTGTTAGAATTCAAGTATACTGTTACAGCACACGAATCGCAAATAGACATCGACGTCGGGAGGCTCATATCATTATGAAGGTATTAAAAGTCGGATTGCTGGCCGCCGTGCTCGCCGGGACGTGGGGCGGCATGTACTACATCGCCGAAGAGAACGCGACGGCCGGGGAGGCGTTCGAGGCCGCGCTCGCCGAGGAGCTGAACATCCCGGTCGGCTCGTTCAACCAGAACAAGGTCCGAGGCGTCACCGCGCTCGACTTGTCCGGCTATCAGTTGACCGACTTGACCGGGATCGAACATTTCCAGTCGCTCGAGACGCTCAACCTGTCCGGCAACCGGCTGACCGACGTGTCGGCGCTCGCGAACTTACCTCATTTGAAAGTGGTCGACTTGAGCTTCAACCAACTGACAGGCGTGCCGGAACTCCCGGACACGCTCGAGACGCTCAATTTAGAAGGGAACGACGTGAGCGACCTGTCGTTCTTACCGGCTTCCGAGACGCTCACGACGCTCAACCTGCGTGACAACGATGTCACCGCGCTCGAGGCGCTCGAACGGACCCCGAACGTGACGCATCTGAACGTCCGTGGAAACGCCATCGAATCGATTGGACCGCTCCAAGGCCTGACGGGACTCGTCAATGTCAATCTGCGGGACAACCGCATCGCCGACTTCTCGCCGCTCGAGAATCTCGACATCTCGGAACGGCTGTACGTGACGGGGAACGCGACGCACGACTATTCGAGTCTCGACGGGATCGCTGAGCAAGTCGCCGACCGCGACTTCGAACGGTTGCCGGATCGACCGACGTTCTCGGTCGACAGCGGCATCATCGCACCCGGGACGACGCTCTCGCTCGAGGCGACGGACGGGGCCGACATCTTCTATACGACAGATGGGAGCGACCCGACACCCGAGTCGACCCGCTATATGAGCCCGATCACGCTCGCCCCGTCGCTTACCGCGGGCGTGCCCGTCTTATCGAACAATCGGACGGCGACGAACCGGACCCCGCCGACGTTTGAACGGGGGGCGGCCGAACGTGCACTCGTCATCCGCGCGATTAGCGTGAAGGATGGGGCGACGAGCGCGCTTTCGACGCGGACGTATTTGCTTGACGCGGACTTGTTCACGTCGAACCTTCCCGTCGTCTCGCTGACGACCGATGCGAGGAACTTGTTCGATGAGAAAATCGGCATCTATACGCCGGGCGACGTCCCGGACGGCCCGCTCGAGATCGGGCGCGGCAACTTCTTCGAGACGGGACGGGAGTGGGAGCGGCCGGCCCACCTCGATTACTTCGAAGGCGGCGAGCACGTCTTCGGCCAAGACATCGGGATTCGCATCCATGGTGGGTTCTCCCGTGGCCTCGCCCAAAAGAGCCTTCGCCTGTATGCCCGGAGCGAGTACGGGCAGAGTCGCTTCTACCACCCGTTCTTCCCCGGGAACGACGAGACCGAGTTCAACCGTCTGCTCCTCCGGAACGCCGGCAACGACTGGCAAGGGGCGATGCTCCGGGACGCGTTCATGCAGGAACTCCTGAGTGAGCGTCCACTCGACTTCGAAGACTATCAGCCGACGATCGTCCTCGTGAACGGGGAGTATTGGGGGCTGCATAATTTGCGGGAACTGTATTCACCGGATTATTTTGAGATCAAATACGACATCGACGAGACCGAGCTCGCCATCCTCGAGGCGGACCAAGACATGCCGGACGGCTTCGTCATCGAGACAGGGCAAGACGCCGATTTGATCCATTACCGGGAGATGGTCCGCTTTGCCGAGACGAACGACTTAGACGCGCCCGAAGCGTTTGATGAGCTCGAACGGCAGATGGACGTCGACAACTTCTTGGAGTACGTCGCCTATCAGGCGTTTTATGGAAACCTCGACAGCATGTTCAACAACTACGTCGTCTGGCGCAAGGCGACGGAGCTGACGGACGATGACGTCTACGGGCACGATGGGCGTTGGCGCTGGGTCGTCTTCGACCTCGACCAAGGCTTTGCCGGACGTTTGCCGCTCGAGGAGAGCATCAATTACGACATGTTCGCCTACTTGACCGGTCCTGGGCCGGAGCACGCGCTGTTCCGCTCGCTCATGGCGAGCACGGAAGGACGGGAGCGTTTCGTTGAGATCTTCGACGAGCTGCTCGCCGGGCCGTTCACACCGGAGGCGATGACGTCGAAACTGGACGAGGTCGCGAGTACGGTCGCGCCGGAGATGCCGCGGCAAATCGCGCGCTGGGGGAACATCCCGTCCGTCGACGGGTGGGAGGCCGAACTCGCCGAGATGCGCCAGTTCGCCGAGCGGCGTCCGGCCGTCGTCCGAGCGCAATTAAATACCCGATTCGGTAGTGAATGAGAAAGGCCGGCTGAGCCGGTCTTTTCTATAGGTATAAGAAAACGCACAGACGGGTATAGACCGGAAGATGATTCACCGTTCAGGTTTGGTAAAAACTAGGTGCTAGGAATCTGGATGAAGCCGGTACGGATTGTGTGGTATGATGAACGCTGAAAGGAAGGTACATCTATGGAAACATTAAATATGAAACAACTTTCTGACGACCGGGCCACGTTCCAGACGGGCGGGGACCTCGAGGCGATGCGCGGCATCATGCACGATTCGTTCCGCTACGTCGACTCGAGCGGCCGTCAGTTCGATAAAGAGACGTTCTTGGACCAGTTCGTCGATCCGGCCTCGGTGCAGTGGATTGCCCAAGAGACGGTCACGTTCGACGAGACGGTGAAAGGCGACCTCGCCATCGTCCAACTGCTGCTTGAGGAGCGGTTCATCCTTGGCACGAATGCATACGAAGGACGCTTCTGGGCGCTCCACTTGTACGTAAAAGAAGGCGACACGTGGCTCTGGCAAGGCGGTCAGGCGACGATGATTCATGAAGTTTGAGCCTTAGGCATCTCCGATTTAGGGGGTGTCTTTTTTTATGTCTCCCATAGATGAAAAACATACACATAATTTAGAAATTTATGTACCTATTTTTAAAATAATCCAATATAATAAACTTGTTGTCTATTGCTACATTATTTTAGGAGGAATACATTCATATGAAACAACCGAAGTACTTATCTCTCTTCCTCGCCGGGACACTCGTCGTCGGCGGCTTCAGCCCGTCATTCGTCGCGGCCGAAGGGAACACCGAGACAGTCGAGCCTGTCGAACAGACGGAAACGACAGAAACGGTCGACACGACAGAAACACCTGAATCGACGGAGACGCCGGTCGACACGACACCGGAAGCCGAAGCTGACGTGACGGCACCGGACGCCCCAATCGTCTCGGCCGTACTCCATACCTCGACGTCACTCACGATTAAAGGTGAAGTCGGCGCGAGAGCGGAAATCCTCGTTGCTGGGAAGACGTATGAGCGCGTCATCCGCACGAACGGCGAAGCGATCTTCACGATGTCACCGCAACCGGTCGGGCGCGTCATCGACGTCCGCTTGGTCGATGCGAGCGGAAACGTGAGTGAGACAACGACGGTCGTCGTCGCAGAAGATGCGACGGCACGTCCGAAAGCCCCGGTCATCGGGAAAGTCGATAACTCGTCACGTGCCATCGAAGTGAAAGGGACGCCAGGCCTCGCCGTCACGGTCACGGTCGGCGGCAGCACGTTCAACGGCTCGTTCGATGCGAACGGGAACTACCGTCGCGTCATCGCGCTCCAAAAAGTTGGCACGGTGCTCACGGCACAAGCGAAGAAACCGAACGGCGCGATCAGCGAGCTCGTCAAGTCGACGGTCGTCGCGGACACGGTCGCACCAAACAAGGCCCGCCTCACGCAAGCCGTCACGACAGTATCGAACGGGATCGCCGGAACGGCTGAGCCGCTCGCGACGGTCATCGTGACGATTGACGGGAAAGCATACACGGCCCCGGTCATGTCGACAGGGAAGTTCGTCTTGCCGATTCCGAAACAACCGCTCGGCAAGAAAATGTCGCTCGTCGTGCGTGACGGTGCCGGCAACCGCAGCGCCGCGGAGACGCTCACGGTGCAACACGCGCTCTTCAACAACTTCCACCGCGTCAACATGGACGGCTTCCGCATGACGCTTCATAAGGAAGTGTTCGCTGCTGACGCGTCGGTCCGTTACAACGAGACGTTCGCACCGCTCTTCTTCGACCGTCCGACGAAAGCGAACATGGGCTTCTTGTTGAACTACATCGCGGAAGACGGTGAGCCGCTCGAGTTCGAGAAGCTCCGCATCCGTGTCGGCTCAGCATCGTTCGTTCACACGATCGACCCGTATGACGTCGACATCTACGAGTATGACGACGGCACGGTCGAAGAGTCGTACTTGTTCCAACCGGACGCCAAGATGATCGCCTTCATCAAGCAACACGTCCGTCCGGAGAACCGGATCGTCGTCACGATCGAGGGCTATGACTACGAAGTCGAATGGGCGCTCCTCGGTGGCGAGAAGCGTGCCTTCATCCACTCGCTTCAGTACGCTGGGTATTAATAATAGAAGAAAGTCGCAAGACGATGAGCTGTCGGCCCCGTGCCGACGGCTTTTTTTGTATGTGGACATGACGATAGAGGGCCAAAAGACATTCCCCGAAATTCAAACTAGGCGATTTGATTCATTTTTAAAAGTTTGGTCAATGTAAAATTAAGGATGATAAATTGGCTGTTTTTATGCGAAACAAATTTTGAACATGGAAATTATACATTAATCCATTAAAAGGCATTTAATATCCTTTTAAAGTAAATAATAAAGTGAATTAAGCTGAAATGGCTTAAAAACGGCATTTTTCGACCGTTTTCGACATTTATAAAAAAGGGGAAATAGTAATTAAATAATCTCGAAAGCTCCGAAATTCAAAATCATTCCCATTTTTGCGAAAAAAAACGCTTGTGCTGTTTGGAAGCGTTATGTATATTATGGATGTAAGGTTTTCCAAGTTCATACTTGGTAAATTGTTCAAGAGTCACATCTTGAAAAATACCTACTAGTTTCGGTGAAGCTCAAGACCTAAAGGATCAGGTTGGATAAGTCGTTCGGTCGAATGGCGTATACATATGGAATCGTTTAGTGGGGGGAGCGAAGCTTGCAAGCTGGTAGCGCAAAATCGCAACATACCAAAGGGAGGATTTACACAAGATGGCAAAGAAATCATTCAAGTTAGTCAAAGCGTCAGCAGCACTCGCTGTGACGGCAGCAGCTCTTACTCCGGTAATGGCAGCAGAAGCTTCAACAGCAAAAGCAGTTGAGCTCAAAGCAGAAGTCGTACTCGGCGGCAAGTTCAAAGAGGCACTTGCTCTTAACACACCAGCTGGCGTACAAATCACATGGGGCAAGCACCTCGTGACAGCAATCAACAAGTGGCAAACAGTTACTGGTAAAGGTTCTGATGGCAAGACGTACATCAAGAAACTTTACGCTCGTAACTACCCACTCTACGTTCTTGACCAAGACCTCGGCGAAGTCGAAGCTGGTTCTGAACTCGTAAAACCATCGATCCGCGTTATGTACCGCGATGGCAAAATCTACACACAAGCTCCTGAGCGCTACACAATGAGCTCGAACTACAACACGAAAGATGAAGGCGAGCAAAAAGTCCTCATCTCGTACAACCACAACGGTAACCGCATCACGAAGTTGCTTACTTACACAGTAGTAGCTGGCGCGGTTGAGTTTTCAGCAGTTAAGTCTGAAGTGAACGCTGATGACAAACTTGTAGTTACTGGCGAAATCGCTAAAGCAAAAGAAGATACTAAAGCTGAGTTGTTGATCTTCCCAGGTAAAGATCAATCGGCTACTCCGATTAAAGCTGCTGCTTCAATCAAAGATGGTAAATTCACTGCTACATCAATCTCGCTTCCTGCAGGAACACATTCTTACAAGGTTGTTTCTGGTGAAGTTGAAACTGACGTTATGGAGTTCACTGTGGCAGCGACAGATCTTTCTGTAAAAGCTGTTAAGTCGAATCAATTAGAAGTTAAATTCAACAAGAACCTTGTAGCTGTTGATGCAAGTGACTTCAAACTTGATAACGGTCGTTTCGTTACTAAAGCTGAAATCGATGCAACTGATAAAACAAAAGTACTTCTTACAACTAACGAAAACCTCATCGATGGGGAAACGTACAAATTGACTGCTAACAAGTTCGAGACTGCATTTGGCGAAGCTACTGTAGAAATCGTTAAGTCTTTTGACTACAAAGTAGCAAAACCAACTTCAGTATCACTTACTAAGACTGCTTTCTTGAGTGGACAAACAGTTCTTGACTCAGTAGTGCTCAAAGATGAGAATGGTTTGTTGTTGACTGAAGAGGCTCTTGAAGATCGTGGTTACGAGTTAGAGCTTTCTTCAACTGCTGTTAGCACTGTATTTAACTCAGCTACTGGACGAGTTACTTATTCGTCAACTCCTTCGCAAAACACGTTCTTCTTGGAAGTTAAAGTTTTAGATTCTCGTGGAAATGTCGTTTCGACGACGGGCGCAACTCGTGTAACAGTAGCTGATGCTAATGCGTTGGTGACATTAGATGGCTTCCACATTGATACTGACGGAGCAACTGGTGTATCTGCATACCAGACTGCAAAGCGTGCTGGAAACCTTGTATCGTCAGTTAAGCGTTCAGATGCAGGATTCCTTAACCTCTTCGTAAAAGATGCATCAGGTAACCTCACTGAAGTATCAGCTACAGGAGCTACTATCACGAACTTGACTCCTACTGTAGCGACAGTAGTTGATGCTGGTGGAAACTTTGACATCAACCAAATCTCAACTGGTACAGCTCGCGTTCAGATTAAAAAAGGAGACTTCGAGACAATCGTAGAGTTCCAAGTAGTTGCAGATTCTGCAATTGCTAACGCAACGCTTTCAGAGTCTTCAATCAACTTCGATTCAGGTACAGTTGTATCTCCTGACTCTCCAGTACTAGTTGACGTTGACTTCTTAGATCAATACAAAGCAGAATACACAACACCTGTTGTTAACGCTGATGGTGAAGTGCGTGTAGGTTCTACTTTAGTCGGTACAATTGAATTGGCATCAAGCAACTCTCGCGTTGCATCTGCTGAATTTAATGCAGATGGAAAAATTGTTGTCTCTGAAGGTGATCGTGAAGGAAACGCCACTATCTCTGCAACGTTCAAAGATGCTTCAAACAAAGTAGTATTCACTAAGTCTATCGCAGTAAAACGCTCTGCGTTTGATTCTGTTGTTGCTGGATATGATCTCGTGATTTCTTCAGCTAACAAAGTTCTTGATGCAGATGTGGACACTGGTAACGAAATTAACGACGACTCTGTACAATTCCAAGTTATCAAACTTGATAAATTCGGAAACCGTCTTGGTGTAGAATCAGGAGCAACTCTCTCAGTTTCTTACACTACAGCTTCTCACGAAGATTACTTGACGTTATCGTCAAACACATTGTCATTCAACCAAAATGCTGCAGTGAAATTTGCTGGAACTGGTAAAGCAACTGTACAAGCTCGCGTGGGTGGAGTACTCGTTGATACAGTCTCAGTGGATTACACTAACACTGACTCTGTAGCGAAGAAGGCATCTGTCAATACAGCTACTCGTACTATCGACTTGTCAAACATCGGTGGAACTACGGTTACGCTCAATGAGTTGGTATTCGGTAAGTATGATTCTGTGAATGACAAGTACCTCTTGAACTCGGTAGTTGGAGTTGAAGATCAGTTTGGTAAAGCAATCGACTTCAAGAAAACCAACCTTATGCAATTGGTTACAGGTGTCGATGTAGCAATTCCAAACGCTGTCGTAACTAACCTTTCAAACGTTACAGTTTCAGGTTCTACTTACTCGTTGACTGATGACGCTAAAGCTGGTCAGTTGACAGTGGTTCTTCCACGAGTTATCACAACTGAAAATGGCGAGCTCCTTGCTGCGCCGGTTTCAATGACAGTGAAGCTTGTAAAATAATTGTTGACCCTCCCTTAGGGTTAAATAGAGCAAAGTCTTCGGACGGAGCCATCTTGTAAACCGGTAGTGCCTCGGCACTGCCGGTTTTTTTCTATACCTTGCATAAAAAATGATTCCCCTTTTCTAAAAAACAGATTATACTTTTTTTGTAATAAAAAATATCATTTCCCGTAATTTTAAGAAAAGAGGAAAACATACGTGAATCGAATCATTTTTATCTTGGCACTCTTCTTGATGGTCGGCGGACTCGCCGTACCGAGCGCGAACGCTGCGACGAGCAGTGAGCCGCTCCCGCCCCATCAACGCATCTCCAACAGCCCTTACGTTCTTTTAAATGACGGAAAGGCGCTGTACCACACGACGACGGGCGAGCGGATCGCGCTCAACCAAGCCGTCACGTTTAACCGCTTCACTCAAGTCGACCAGTTCGTCAGCCCGGGAGGTGACTACCTCGTCTTCACTGAACGCTGCACCGACTGCTCGTCGACGCTCTATGTCGTCGGTTTAGACGGGAAGGTCCAGGTCAGCTCGTTCCCGGAATACGACCGCCTCATCGGGGCCGACATCGGCAACGGCCGCCTCTTCTGGTATCAAAACGATGGGAAGACCGTCGCGACGACGCTTGCCCGCGACGTCATCTGGGAGAAAAATCTCGGCACGTCGAACGTGTCGCTGACGGCGGACGGGAAGACGATCCTTGCGGCAGCGGACCAATTGGAACAAATCGAACACGTTTCTGCCGAGACGGGGGAGACGCGCTTCACCCGCACGCTCCCGAAGCAAGACATCCTTGTCAAAAAGCCGTTGTCTTTCCAAAACATCACCATCTACACGGTGCACGCCCATAACCGGGCCCACTATATTTATAATGAAGTGACTGGCAGCGTGACGTTGACGACACGGAACGAGTCGGACACGAACTATGCGATGACGAACGGCGCGATCCATTGGTACCAAGACGGCGCATACTCGGTATACGACGTCGCGACAGCGGACATCAAGACGCATCCGGTCGCCGTATCGATGAACGTGTTCCCTGAACGAATCGTCTTCAGTGACGGGGAACGGATGAAGCTATCCGACTATCTTCAGCTCCCTCAGAAACTTGAGCTGTTCGTCGACCGACAAGCGAACGAGCCAGGGGATACGACGTTATACGTCAACCGATCGTATCCAATCTTCCTGAAAGAGATGCGGATCGACGGCACCGAAGGGATGATCCCGCTCGACCGCCTGACGCCGACCTACACCGATTCCGGTATTTCTTCGCCGCTTCGGACGAACTATGCGACGTCAGTGTCTTACAACATGATGTATAAAGGGGTCAAGTTCTCGGGCACGTTCCATACGAAGCGTGAAGGCACCGTCACCGTCCAACAATATGGGATGGACGGCGAGGTGATCGGCGAAGCGACACCGCGCGCCTACATCACGATTGAAGCTGTATCGGGCGGTCAGCCGGTCACGTACACGGGCCGCGCCGATGCCGGCGGACGGTTCCATATCCAAACGGATCGATTGTTGAAAGGCACACCGCTCGTCATCTCGTCGAGCGACAGTACGACCGTCGCCTATCAAAAACGGTTCACCGTCACGGACGGCATCCCGCTCGACATGAACATCATGGTCGTCGGCGACAATGCGGAGACGGGCGTCGCCTTCAAGACGGTCCCGCACGGAAAGATCAGCCTGTTCGTGAAAGAGCGTTACCATAGCTACTATGAGACGGTCCAAGCGGATGCGTCTGGGATTTTCCGAGTAACAGACTCGGTCGACCCGCTCACGAAAGGCGTTCAGTTCTACTACCGTCCGTTCGGCGGGCCGGTCAGCAGCGAGAAAGTGCTGACGATCTTTGAACGGGCCGAGCCAGAGTTCACGTTGCGGAAGACACCGACGGCAGGCGACCTGTCAATCGGTATCACAACGACGACGCGCCTCGTGACGACAAGTTACTACGTCAATGACAAGTTGCTCGGGACCGGCGGAAGCCTGCTCCATCTCGAGACACCGCTTCAACCTGGGGACGTCGTGCGCGTCGTCATGCGCGCCGGTGATCGGACGAAGGCGATCGAGCATCAAGTCGCTGCGATCGGACCGACGATTTTAGAAGTGACGGACGTCGCGATGACGGCGACGCACACGGTCGTCAACGTTCGTCGTGACACGCGAGCCGAGCTTCAATTCTTCATCAACGGCAAGCTGACAACGGCGACACCGGTCTCGACGACGCGGTTCACAATCCCGGCGCGACCGGGCGATATCGTCCTCGTCCGCTTGGTGCGGAACGGGCAGAAGCTCGATACGCGCCTCGCGCTCCCTCAAGTGACGTTCAGTAACATCCGCCTCCACGACGAGCAGACGACGTGGGTCGGCATGGTGCTCCCGAACAGTAACGTCACGCTCCAAAACGGGACGCGTCAAATCGCGAGCGGCAAGAGCTCGTCGACGGGACGTGTCGTCATGAGCTTGTCACCGCAACCGCTCAATGCGAAAATCACGCTCGTCAGCACGCGCGGCGTCTATCGCTTCGTGCAGACGGTGAACGTGAAGGCCGGTCTCACGCCGGTCGTGACGGTGGCCGCTCCGACGAGCACGACCCGTACGGTCATGGTCAACTCGAACGTCGACTACGGCACGGTCACGATCCATCGCGGGACGACGCTTCTCGCGACGAAGGCGGTGACGTCGAAGTCGACACCGGTCGCGATTGCGGCCCAAAAGTCAGGCACACGTCTGACGATCAAACTGACGACGCCGAAAGGGCGTACGCAGACCGTGTATGTGACGGTCCGCTAAAAAACGCCTGTCCGAATGATTTCGGGCAGGCGTTTTCGCATAGAAAAACGAGGTGCGCGCGGCACCTCGTGAGTTAATCAATAACCATAATCGACAGACAAGCTGTCGCCGCCTTCAGGCAGTCGCGCTGCGAGTCGTACTTTTCTTTCATGTTCGGGAACCACTTCCAGAGCGACGCCGAATCAAAGGAATCGAGCTGTTGGAAGGGTTCGGCCAACCGGGCTTGCTTGCTGACGTGGAGGGTGAACGAGAATTCGCAAGCGGCAGACTGATGCAAATCAATCTCGGCGAGTCGTTGCAAGTTTCGTTTGTATGTGAATCGCTCAGAACAAGGAAGATACATCGTCATAACGCCACCTCTTTCTATCAGTTTCTTCCACTTTAGTATACAATTATCCCCAACACTTGTCGCATCGTTTTTTAATTATTTAGGTCATGAATTTGAATTTATTTACTTTCAAACTTCTTTGAATTCCAGATTCATTCATGTATATAAGTAAAGTGAAACTGGCTTTCTGTTCACGGGATAGTGATGACGGCGTCATCATAGCCGTACGCTTGCAGGACGAGCTTGCGCCCGGGTACATACGACGAGGCGTAGAGGACATAGTACGGTGACCCGTTCCACGCCCCGGCCTCCGGTACGCGATACGTCGCGATCATGCGCGGATCGAAATACGTTGCGTTCGGGGCGACGGCTTGTTGGACACTGTCCATCCAGAGACTGTCTGACGAACGAATGAGCAAGAACTCACCGGCGCGTTTCACTTCGACGCGCGGCGGGGTCTTCTTGTAAGTGGACAGCGCTTTCCCGTTGACGTGCGTCAGGCGGGACTCGCGCCCGTTCACCGTCACGTCGAACGTATAGTGGTGGCGGCTCGAACCGACCAACGACACATGGCGGTACGTCCCGGATTCCTGGTACGACGCTTGTTCTGTCGCGAAATCACCATTCGTATAGGCCCCGTGATGGCGCACGACCTGATTCCCAAACGTCCGCTTGAAGGCGACGTCAATCAGTTGGCCAGAAGGGTCGATCAATCCGATGAGCTCGCGCTGGTAGTCGTCTCGCTTCGACGTATCGTAGGAAACGAGCGAACGGTCGTGACGGAGGAGCAAGTCCTCAAGATGGCTTCGCTGCGTCGTCATGACATATGGCCGGTCTAACGGTCCGGGACGGAGCGCCCGGTTCACGTCATCGATGAGGCGTTGCCAGTCCGCTGCGGTTGCTAGTGAGACGCGGGTGTCATAGGCGTGGGCGTTCTTCGTTAAGGCGACCTTGTATGACGGCAACCGGTCCGCTTCGACGCCCGTCAATTTGAGCGTGCGCAACCACGACGCGACGGTATCGACGTCGACTTCTTCGTCCGCGAGGCGCATGAGCCAGGCGCTGATTTGTTGCTCGGTCGGGTTCATCCATCGGCCTCGAACCGGAACGGCCGATGGTTTCGTTCCTTTAATCAACCCATGGGCCCCGTCTAAGATTTGGTTCGGTGAGACGCCGATGACATGTTTGACGACGGTCGAACGACCGAGCGTCACTTGGGCGTCGGCGAACGTCGACTCGAGGTGGTTGATCGTCCCGTTTACGTTTAATTGAGCGATATAAGAACTAGGCGAGGGATAAAAATCGCCCATCCGTAAGACGACCCGTTCGATCGTCGCTTTTCCTGAGAGGTGAGACGTCCCGGTGACGGCGACTTGCCGGAACGTCCCGTTGAGCCGAAGGTCTGCCGTGCCGGGTTGGTAGGGACTTGAGCCGGCGGTCGTGAGTTGCGTGACGGGACTGGCCGCGTTTACGACGATAGTTGGATGCAGATGAGAGCTCACGCTGATGACAAACGTCTCGATTCGTTCTGCTGCGGCTTTGTCGATGTCGAGCGTGAACGAACCCGGATGGAACTGGTTCGGATAGAACACCTTGAACCCGGTGATCACGCTCCCGTCCGTGACGGGGATCCCGAACACGGTCTTGAATACACCTGCGTGTTTTTTGAAGAACGGCAGCAACGGCGCGTCAATTTTGTACGTCTTGCCGAGCATGCTGACGATGTCGCCGCCTTTATACGTGAAGTAGCTGAACGACCCGAAGGCGGGTGCCTGGACGACGCCTGTCACCGGTTTCGGTGCGGCGGTCTGCTTCTGGATATCCCGCTTGGCGACGAAGCCTTTCTGTTTCCCGTACTGGACGTTCGACCAGCTGCCTTTGTCAGACAGGTGTGTGACGGTCTTGCCTTTCGGGATGGTGACGAGCGTCTTCGCCTTCGTGGAGGCGGACTGTTTGAGTGCGACCTGCTTCACGGTCACGTACGGCGTCTTCGCCGAGGCGGCCGACGGGAACGTCCCGATGACGAGAGCGAAAATCAAGGTGAATAGGATGAATCGTTTCATGAACTGGGCTCCTTTTTTCGTTTCTTTCAGTATAGCAACGCGATAACGTGAAATCCGAATGTTTTGTAAGATGATGGAAACCGATTATTTGGAAACGGAAACTAAAAAACGCTTCCCTTCATTTTGAAAAAGTTTCCTCTTTATCATGGTATGATGGTAAAAAAAGATAAAAGGGGTATTTGATGAATTCATTTATGAAAGGGACGCTCTTAACGACGGCGCTCGTCTTGACGACGACGTCGGTCGGCGCAGAAGCGAGCACACGTCCATTTTTCACAGAAGTCGGGAAAGACACGGTCGTCTATCGGCTAATGCCGGACAAGTCGATGCGACCGATCGCCACACTCACGCCGAACCAACGCTATGACGTCGTCGGCGTCTCGGGAGGCTATTATCAAGTCGAGGTCGACGGGCGCCGCACGTACGGCTTGAAACGGGAAATCCCGCTCAAGACGACGATGCTCACGAAAGCGGTCGTCGCCGACAGCCAATATGACCGCCTGCTCCATAACTACACGGCGCGTTCGGTCAAGCGCGAAGTGCCGTACTATTACGGCTTCTTGACGGAGGCGCAAGCCGTGTCTCAAGCCGACTCGGCACTGAACGGCAGCTGGCGGCTCGGGGCCGCGCCAGGCCGTCAAGCCGTGCCGGACATCGCCACGTTCGACTGGGAACGCGACATCAAAGTCGGCGACTCGACGTCGTTCATGTTCCAGGCGCAGTACTGGATGGTATTAAACCAAGTGACGATGGCGTACCATTACACGAAAGACGTCAAATACTTGGCATACGGGAAGCAGCTCGTCGAAGGCTGGGTCAAACAGTACCCGACCACGCAGTACAAGCGCTACCCGAACGCCTATCATCAACAAGGGACGGCCATCCGCACGTTCCATTTAATCAACTTCTGGAACCAATACAAGCGCTCGCGTCTGAACAATGACGCCGCGTTCAGCGCGCTCGTGCTCCGTGCCGTCGAAGGGCACGGCGACGTCTTGTCGACGCCGTCGTTCTATCGCCCGCGCCACAACCACGGCATCTTCCAAGACATGGCGCTCACTGACATCGCCGAGACGTTCCCGGAACTCGAGCGTTCTGGCGAATGGCGTGAGCTCGCGGCGACGCGTCTGACCGAGCAGCTCGACCATTCGCTCAGCCCGGACAACGTCCACCTCGAGCACTCGCCGGGCTACCAAGTGTACACGTATGAGATGCTGTACCGCTTCAACCGCTGGATCGAGGCGAACGGATTCACGACGTCGCCACGACTCGAAGCGGTCGAACAGATGCCGGAAACGCTCGTCCATCTCATCAAGCCGAACCGGACGCTACCGCTCTTCGGTGACACGACGGGCGAACCGCGGACGACATCGATGATTTCGACACTGCGCGACTATCCGCACCTCTTGTTCGCAGTGTCGGGTGGGAAGGAAGGTGTCCGCCCAGTCGAGCGGACGAAGCAGCTCCACACGCAATACGCCGTCCTTCGCGAGCATTGGGGCGAGACGAAACCGTTCGCGGACGCGGTCTCGCTCATGATGACGGCCGGCTTCCACAACACGGCCCACAAGCATCAGGACGATTTGAGCATCGACTTGTACGGCTACGGGCGCGACTTTATCGTCGAGACGGGCCGCTTCGGCTATACGAACTTGCCGGAACGGAATCAGGCCGTCCATGTCAACGCCCACAACACGATCAACACGGGCACGCGCCAGCTGACGCTCCATGCGAGCACGCTCGGGAAGAGCGGCATCTTGTCGGTCGAGGAGACGGACGGGTTGCAGCGGGCGACCGGTTACAGCGAACTGATGGGGCAAGGTATCCACCATACGCGTAGCATCGCCCACGACCAAGCCGGCACGGTGCTCGTCGCCGACACGGTCCGCTCGGACTCGCGCGCCTCGTTCACGCAGCGGTTCCACCTCGGCGTCGGCTTAGAACCAATCGAGGAGAAAGACGGCGAGACGATGTTCCGCGACAAGGAAGGGCGGACGCTCCAAATGATCCAACTGCCGATTACTTCGGCTGGCGTCACACGGATCGAGCCGAGCTTCGTCGCCTATCGCGACTTCGAATGGACGCCGCGCCACCAAGTCGTCTCGACGAAGACGGGGGCGGGCACGTCGTTCGTCACGTTGTTCCATATGTCGAAATCAAATACGCGCGTGACGTTCTCACACGTGACCGAGACGGACTCGGCGTACGTCGTGTCGTACTCGCTCTCGGACGGGCGTTCGCGAACGATCGAGATGCCGAAAGGTGAGCTCGACGTACCGGAAGAAGAGATTGAGATCGTCGAAGAGTAACATGTAGGGAGGATGCCATTTGGCATCCTCTCTTTTCAAAATCCAAAAGAAATAACGAAATATTTACAGAAAAGTAATTGTGTTATTTTATGAGATTGCGTATCTTTAAAGATGAAGTCTGTACGGGTTTTGTAATCGCTTCCATTGGCTTGATGTCAGACATCTGGCTGAAGAAGTGTGATCGCGGGTATGACTTCGTTTCGGTCGACACATACATATTAAAGGAGGAATAATTGCATGTTGAATTCGAAAACACGCAAGTTTTATCAAGGGATGCTCGCGGCGACGCTCACGGCATCGGTGATCGCCCCTGCGGTCGTGACAGAGGCAGCCCCGGCTAAACAAACGGTGAAGTTGAAGGCAGCTTTCGTCGAGAACGGGGATCTTGACGCGGCGCTCGACAAGACATACCAAGGCAACAAAATCTACTGGTACAAATCAACCGTCGACATGGACAAGCTCGGTACATATCAAACGGTCAAAGGCTACATCAAGTGGAAGAACCAACACTTCGAGAAGAAAGTTCGCGTCATCAACTACCCGAAAGCGATTATCGCGCCGAAGGGTGAGTTGACGTTCAAACACGGCGAGAAGTTGACGGGTCAACTCAACACGCTCCAAGTCCAGTTCGTCGACCGCGTCCTCCGTCAGCCGGTGAAGTGGACGAACTTGTCGACAGACAAGATCGGGAAATTCACGGCGACGGCGTCGTACACGCACAAAGGTCGCACGGTCACGCTCGACGTGCCTTACGAAGTGAAAGGGTATGAGCTCTCGTTCATGCACACGAACGACACGCACGCCTCACTCGACTTCGCACCGAACCGCGCTACGGTAGTCAAAGAGCTCCGTGCCGCCAACCCGAACCGTCTCTTAGTCGACGCGGGTGATGTGTTCTCAGGATCGCTTTACTTTAACGAGTTCAAAGGACAAGTCGACCTCAAACTCATGAACTACATGAAGTATGACATGATGGTACCGGGCAACCACGAGTTCGACCTCGGTACAGAGACAGGTCACAAAGAGTTCTCGCAATTCGTCCGCTATGCGAACTTCCCGTTCGTCAGCTCGAACGTCGACTATTCAAGCGACCAGTACATGAAGTCGCTCTTCCGCGATGAGATTTCGAAGAAGCCGTTCAACGGTCGTCTGTATGAAGGAATCATCCAAGAAGTCGACGGCAAGAAAGTCGGATTCTTCGGTTTGACGACAGAAGACACGGCGAACATCGCGAGCCCAGGCCCAGTCCAATTCCAAAACTACATCGAAGAAGCGAAGAAGGCCGTCAAGGCGTTCGAAGACATGGGCGTCGACCAAATCGTTGCGGTCACGCACCTAGGTTACGATGACAACCCGGCAATCGACAACGACCTCGAGCTTGCGAAACACGTCGACGGCATCGATGTCATCATCGGCGGTCACTCGCATACACGTCTCGACGCACCGGTCCTCATCACAGAAGGCGACAACCCGACGGTCATCGTCCAAGCGTATCAGTATGGCGACTTCCTCGGCACGCTCGACCTCGTGTTCGACAAAGACGGCAAAGTCGTCTCGCAAGCCGGTAAGTTGATTGACGTGAAGACGTACGCGCCAGACCCAGGGGCGGCTCGTCTCCTCGCTCCGTTCGCGGCTGAAATCGATGCAATCAAGAACGCTGAGATCGGCGCATCAGCGACTGCTGCGTTCGAAAACTTGCGTGACTCAGGTGACGTGACGAAGCCGAGCGTACGTAAAAACGAGACGGCACTCGGGAACTTGATCACGGACGGCATGCTCGACCGTGCGAAGCAAGTCGATCCACAAGTCGTCGCAGCGATTCAAAACGCGGGCGGCATCCGTGCAGCCATCAACGAAGGTCCGATCACGACAGGTGAAGTGCTCACGACACTCCCGTTCGGCAACACACTCGCGGTCATGACGCTTCAAGGCAGCGAGTTGCTCGCGGCGCTTGAGCGCAGCGTCAGCGTCTATCCGATCGAGAGCGGCGGCTTCCTCCACATGTCTGGCATGAAGCTTGAGTTCGACAGCTCGAAACCGGCGAACAGCCGTGTCGTCAAGGCACAGGTGCTTCAAGGTGAGACGTATGTCGATATCGACCCGTCTGCGACGTATAAGATCGCGACGAACTTCTTCGCGGCGAAAGGTGGCGACAACTACCTCGAGTTCAAGAAGGCTTACGAAGAAGGACGCGTCAACGACCTCGGTCTCATCGACTGGGAGATCATGCGCGACTATCTCGTGAAACAAGGCGAAGTCACACCGACGGTCGAAGGCCGCGTGGTCGACGTCAAAGAATAATGCGTTGCGAAAGGACATCTACGGGTGTCCTTTTTTTCTGTCTTCGATTTGTCATCCAGTTGATTTTGCCTTTTGAATTGAGCGTTTGCTATAATCAATGGGTGTCGAAACGAGATGTTTCAAATAAGAAGGCATCGGCTAAAGAGAAAACGATGCCATTATGAATTTGGAGGAACCCCCATGAGTTGGAAACGTAAAGTGAAACGTGGTGTCTATTTAGGCATGCAGCGCGGCAAACGAATCGGCCGTCGGTTGATGAAAGGGACGAAGACGCAGGTGCAGACGAGACAGTTCGTCGAAGTCGTCCCGTCTTGGCATGCCCGGACGTCTGCAAACTATGAAGTGGACGGCGCGGCGCTCGTTTCTACGATGGCCGAGAAGCAATTTTTGACGTACGGGGAGCGTGCCTCGTCCTTCCGCACGGTGCCGGGCCCGGACTCGTTCCAGCTCAACCCGTCGATTCGCGAGTTTGACGCGAGCCTGAACGTCGAGAAGAGCGGTGACATCGATGTCACGCTTCTTGTCATGATGTATAACGATCAAGAACGGACGCGCGTCGTCCGTGTCGGGGACGGTGTCCGCACGACGGTCACGCTCCGTGAGGATGAGACGAAGACCCGCTTCGTCATCCAGACGCAAGGGAGAGGACGCGTCTTGATTCAGTCACTCCTCATCGACGGACAGCCGCTTTGGAACGTCGAAGGGATGAGTAGCGCCGTCGCCGATGCCGACTTCGATACGATGATCGAACTCAATGCCGCGTCACTCGAACTGATCTCCCCGCTCAGCCGCATCGTCGACGTCGCCGGCAGCACGATCACGGTAACCGGGCAAGGGAGCCAATATGAACACTATGGCGTCCATGAAGCGGCGCTCCCACATGTCGACACCGAACGCGGCATCGACTTCCCCCTCGCCGACATGGACGACTACGTCTATCGTTTCTATTTAAAAGGAGACGCGACCGAGATGGCGAAAGCGACGCTTTTCGTCGCGACGTATGCGCACGGCGAGCGTGACCAGCTCATCGAGGTGCCGCTCGGCTTCAGCAACGTCATGAGCCTCACGCCGAGCCACGACTCGGTCCGCTACTTCGTCCGCTTCCACGGGAACGGCACGATCTCGGACTTGAAGCTCGGCGTCATCCGGGAGAACAGCGTCCGTCGTACGGAAACGTTCGACCTCGACCCGACGTTCTGGACGATCCCGACGCCAGAGTCGATCAAGCTGAAACAAGACCCGAACGGCCTCCGCCTCGTCCTAGACGTCGAGCCGGACGTGCGCCGTTACGTGTCGTACATGGAGACGAACAACCGCTTCACGGTGCTCCCGAAAGAGAAGCCGTACACGGTCCGTCCGAACCACCGCTACCGTGTGACGGTCGACGGTGAGCTCGGCGAGAACACAGGCGTCGTCCTCTATATCATCTCGTACTCGCTCACGGAGCGGTTGTCGATGCAACAAGTGCAACTCGGCAGCGAGAAGATTTTCGAGTTCAGTAAAGACGTGCGCTACCTCCGCTTCGCCCTCCGCGTCGACGGACAAGGCGAGACACTCGTCACGAACATCCGTGTCAGCGAGGAGATCATCACCGACCGGACGCAAGTGCCGGAATGGATCGACCCGCGTGAGGCCCGCCTGTTCGAGGCGACGCCGCGCGAGTTGCACGAGATGAAAGTCGCGGCCATCTTCGACGAGTTCACGACCGCTTCGTATCGTCCGGAATGTGAATTGATCACGTTCTCGCCGGACGACTGGCCGGCCGTCCTCGCCGATCGTCAGCCCGACTTCCTCATGGTCGAGTCGGCCTGGAAAGGAAACGACAAGACGTGGGAGAAGAAGATCGTCAAATACGGCACGAACACGTGGGAAGAGCTCGACGCCCTCCTCGAGTGGTGCCGTTTGAACAACGTCCCGACCGTGTTCTGGAACAAAGAAGACCCGATTCACTACGACCGGTTCATCGAGACGGCGAAACGGTTCGACTTCGTCTACACGACGGATGCGAACATCCTCGACAACTATAAAGAAGATTGTGGGCACGACCGGGTCGGCGCGTTGCCGTTCGCGGCGCAGCCGAAAGAGCATAACCCGATTCGTCTACCGGGGACGCGTGAACCGTACGCGTCGTTCGCCGGCTCGTATTACGCGAACCGTCACGAGTCGCGCCGCATCGACATGGACCGCCTGTTCGCGGCAGCCGACAAGTACGGTCTCGTCATCTACGACCGCAACTATGAGATGAATCAGCGCGGGGAGACGGACCAGCTCCAATTCCCGGAACAGTTCCGTAAATCGATTCGCGGTAGCTTGAAGTACAACCAGATTGCGAAAGCGTATAAAGGCTTCAAGGTCATGCTGAACGTCAACTCGGTGAACGACTCGCCGACGATGTTCTCACGCCGCGTGTTCGAAGGCCTCGCCTGTGCGACACCGGTCGTCAGCACGCGCTCGATCGGCGTCAAACAGATGCTCGGCGATTATGTCTTTTTGGACGAGGGCGACGAGATGCTCGAGGAGACGTTCCGTAAACTGTTGACAGACGACAGCTTCTACGAGGACGTCGCCATGGGCGGCATGCGTCACGTGCTCAAGTATCACACGTACACGCAACGCCTCGCCCAAGTCGTCGGTGCGATCGGTTTACCGTACCGTGTCGACCATCCGGAAGTCGCGCTCGTCGCGTTCGTCCGTTCCGCGGACGAGATGGACCGCGCCGTCGAGACGTTCCGGGCCCAAGACTACGAGCATAAACACCTCGTCGTCTTCCTCGACAAGTTCGAAGGCCACCTTGATTTATATGAGGCGTACAACACGGAAGACGTGTCGACGTTCATGCTCAGCTACTTGCCGCAATATAACGCCTTGTCTGAAATCTTGGACGGCTTCGACTGGATGGCGTTCATCCGACCGGGCGACTATTACGGCCCATCGTACGTATCGGACTATATGCTCGCGACGCGTTACGCCGACTCGAACATCTTGACGAAAGAAGACTACTTCACGTGGGACGGCGAGCTCGAGAAGATCGACTCGGACGGGACGTACCGTTACGTCTTCGACGCGACGCCGTCGCGCTCGATCATGAAGCCGGACGTGCTTCGTTTCTATAGCGTGGCCGAGGCGCTCGACGTGTTGAAACAAGACGCGACGCTGAAAGAACTCGCCCAGTCCGGGGAACGCATCTTCAGCACGGACCCGTATCAATATGTAAAAGCAGGGAGCGACATGCCGCAAGCGGTCGCTCAGGAGGTACAACTATGACGACACCACTTCGCGTCCTCGTCTACGGGGACGTCAATTTGAACTTAATCGACGGGTCGGCCATCTGGCTGACATCCGTCGTCTCGATGTTGAACCAAGACCCATCGATCAAAGTCGACGTGCTCTTGAAACGTTCGATCACGAAACCCGAGGTGACGGCCGGCATCCGCGAGTTGCCGAACGTCCGCTTCATCGACGTGTTCGCCGATCCAACTTATCAAGACGCGCCGTACGTCGAACGCAAGGTGCTCCAAGCCGACGAGGCGGCGGGGCTGATCGACGAGCTGATGAAAAAAGAGAAGTACGACCTCGCGTTCGTCCGTGGCTTCCAGCTCGCGTACGACTTGTCACAATATGAACAGACGATGGCGAAGACGTGGACGTACATCACAGATTTCACGCACGACCATACGCAAGCGTCTGAAGAAGAGCTCGCCCGGCTGAAACAGATCGCGTCGCGCTCGGCGCGCATGCTCTGCCAGACCGAGGCGATGAAGACGTACTTCGAGTCGTTCTTGCCGACGGACCGTCCGTTCCTCATCTTGAACCCGATGATCCCGAACGTGAAAGACGCCGTCCCGACGTTCACGAAGCCGAACGACCGTCTCGTCTACACGGGCAAGTTCGCGCCGCTCTGGTATTCGACCGAGATTCTCGACGCGTTCGCGAAGCTCCGTGCCGACTATCCGGCCGAACTGCACGTCGCGGGTGACAAGTTCAACCAAGACCCGAACAACCCGAACTTCAAGCAGGATATCCTCGCCCGCTTGAAGTCGGATGACGGATTGACATGGCTCAAAGGCATCCCGCGCGCCGACGTCGAGACGCTCATCGAGTCGAGCGCGATCGGCGTGTCATGGCGCCATCCGGAGCTCGACGCCTCGCTCGAGCTGTCGACGAAGCTGCTAGAGTACGGCTCGCTCGGGAAACCGGTGCTGTTGAACCGGAACCCGATGCACGAGCTCATCCTCGGCCCGGACTATCCGCTCTACGTCAACTCGGAACAGGAGTTCATCGAGAAGGCGAAGCTCGCATTGACCGATGAGGCCGTTTACCGCGACGCGGCGACACGGCTCTATGAGATGGCGCAGTACTATACGTTCACGAACACGTACAAACGTCTCCGTGACGAGCTTTGGTCGATGAAGAAGATCAACCTGCTGTTCGCCGGGCATGACTTCAAGTTCCTGCGTCTGTTCATGGACTACTTCGAGCGCCACCCGCGCTTCAACGTCTTGATTGACGAATGGGAAGGACACAAGATTCATGACGTCAATCACAGTAAGGCGTGTCTCGAGCAGGCCGACATCATCTTCTGTGAGTGGGGTCTCGGCAACGCCGTCTGGTACTCGCATCATAAGAAGCCGCACCAGACGATGATCGTCCGCATCCATCGCCAAGAGAAAGAGACGCCGTTCCCGCGCGAGTACAATCTGCACAACATCGACCGCATCATCCTCGTGTCGCCGTATATGCTCGAAGAGATGTACCGTCTGTTCCGCATCCCGCGCCACAAGATGACGATGATTTACAACGCCGTCGACGGAACGCGCCTCGTGCAACCGAAGCAACTCGACGACTTGACGTTCCACCTCGGTATGATCGGGGTGAACCCGAAGCTGAAACGGCTCGACCTCGCGCTCGACATGCTCGAGACGCTCCGTAAGGAAGACACGCGCTACAAGCTGTTCATCAAAGGGCATCACCCGAACGAGATCTATTGGATCAACAAACGGGAAGACGAGCGCGCCTATTACGACCGTCTGCTCGAACGGCTCGAAGAACCGACGTTCAAAGACAGCGTCGTCTTTGACGGCCATGGGGACGACGTGCCGGAGTGGTTGACGAAAATCGGCTTCGTCTTGTCGACGAGCGACCTCGAGAGTTTCCACCTCGCGCCGGCCGAGGCGATGACGTCGGGCACGTACCCAATCATCCGCCACTGGACGGGCAGCGAGACGATTTACCCGGACGACGTGTTGATGGAGAACGTCCTAGACGGCGTCGACATCATCCGCTCGTTCCGCGGTGAGTCCGACAAGTTGCTCGCCTCGACCGAGCGATTCATGGCATATGCGCATCACCATTTCGCCATCGAGACGCTCGCGCCGAAGCTCGAACAACTCATCTTGACCGAAATGAATCGAAAACAATGAGCAAGCCCGGGCTTCCGGGTTTGCTCGTTTTATCATATTTTGAGGAGATATATTATGAGCCAGTTTATGTATGAAGCGAAGACGCACAAGTTCGATTTCGAACGTCGGGACGGACTGACGCACGTCGTCTCCGAGACGCCGCTCGATGTGCGCCTCGGCCATTACGACCCGTCGCGCGAGGAACCCAATGGGATGAACGTCGCCTTGCGACTCGATGACGCCTTCACGGTTGACGTCCCGTTCAACAACTTGCTCCCGGTCTATTATTCGGAAGCACCGGTCGTCGTCGGGACATCGCTCATCGACGTGGCTGAGAAGGCCGGCAAGTCAAAAGAACAGGCGAAGGCGGCGAGCCAGATGCGCCACATCGGCCACGTCTTTGGCCGCGACACGCGCATCGAAGGTGTCAAACGCCTCGCTGCCGGTGAACGCCTGATTGTACGGGACGGCACAATCACGATCGAGACGTGGGACGAATTGCCGCGCGGGGCGTCCAAACTCCGTGACGACTTCACCGATACGTGGCTCACGGCCCTTCGAAACGCCACGTCGGTCCCGATGACAGCTGTGAACGTGCCGTTCGCAGGGAGTGCGCTCGACGTGTTGCTCGCGAAGTTATACATCGAGGCAGGGAAAGATGTGACGCTCCACGTTCCGGATGAGGAAGGAAACGAGGCGGCACTCGCCCGAGAGCTTCTTCCGGAAGCGAATCGAGAAATCGTACCGGCGCCAGCGGACACGATGACGCTCTCGCTAAGCCGTCGTCTCGCGTCGTCGTTCGAGGCGACAGACGGCAACTTATCGGCTTATGAGAGCATCCCGACCGGACGTGACGTCGACCACGCTTATGTCGAGGCCGGCAAGCACGGGTCGGACTGGCTGTACGGCAAGCACGTGTTTTTGAAAGACAACATGGATGAGCACGAGGCGAAGCAACAGCTGTCGAGAAAAGCCATCCGCCCGTTTGAAGGATTCGGCGAGGGCGAACGCGAACAAGTCGAGGCGATGCTCAATCAATTATTCGACGAAGAGGCGGACCGCGACTGGAGCGGCCGGCTCGAGGCGGCCTGGTTCCATTTGAAGGTCGAACATTTTTATGCCTACGCCCGGAGCGGATTCTTGCGTGAGATGACGATTCTCCAGCCGCTCTTCGACCGTGACGTCCTGCGCCACATCATCGAGGCGCCGTACGAGACCCGCCGTCAAGGCCAGCTCGTCAAAATCGCCCTCGACGCCTTGTTCGGCGAGAAGCCACTCCATTTCGTCAAAGAGACGTTCGCCTGGAGCGACTCGCCGCTGTTGCCGACGATTATCCCGGCGCCGCTCAACTGGCGCCTCATGCTCGACCACGTCGCCCCGGAGCAAGTGAAGCAGGTGAACGCACGGCTCGGGGTCGAGACGGGCGTGACGGAGCGCTTCAAACCGAGCGACACCCCGGAACACGGGTACGTCTCGCTTTGGAACGAATGGACGGCCCGCAATTGGAACGTTCGGTTGGACGGGTCCGAGATTGAGCCGGAGACGGTCGAGTTGGTCGTGCCGGAATCGCACAAGCCACGTTCGGTGACGATCAAACCGTTCATCTATCATTACTTCGTCCCGTTCAACGCCGACTTGTTCACGTTGACAGAAGAACGGTTCGTCGCGCATGTCGAAGTGGCGCCATTGAACGGGGAGAACGGGTATTTGCAACTGTTCAATCAGAGCTTCAGCGCGGTCCCGTCGACCGAGTTCCAAAAAGACGCGACACTCGGGAGTGCCCCGTATATCGACCTCGACGGCACGATCGAGCTGTTGACGGACGAACCGACGTCAATCGAGCTATATGTCATGCAATACGATGCGAAGAAAAGTTTGAAGAAGACGGCGTTCAGCCACGAGCTCTCGCCTGGCGTGAACGAAATCCGTCATCGCATCCCAAAAGAAATTGAGGCAAAGTTCATCAAGCTAGCATTCAAATTCCAAAACGACCAACACACCGTCCGTGTCAAGATGGGGTCGTGGGTCATAGAAAGCTGAGGAAAAGGTTATGGACCGTCAACAAGTTGAGTATGTCGAACGTGAGAATGCATTTTTACGGGAACAACTGCAAGCTTTGACTGACCAGATTGAAGCGGTGAGGCAAGAGGTGCTCGAAGAGGGTGCCAAGCACATCCGCGGGAAAGAGAACACGATTCAAAAGATGAAAGAGCTCGAGCGGGAAGTCCGCCAGGCGAAGGCGAACACCGACAAGTGGCGAAAAGAGGCCGCGAGTGAGAAGGCGAAGCGTGAGACGACCGAAGCGGAAGTGGAGCGACTGACCCAAATCATTGAACGGGCAAAAGCCATCCCGGTCGCCGGCAAGCTCGTCGCCAAAATTGAGCGGGAAGTGCAGTCGTCATGAACGGGTACGAGGAACAGTTGACCGCGATTCAAGCAGAGAAGAAAGCGTGGGCCCGCACGGTCGACGAGCAGTTTCAATCGTTGCGGCTACCTACTTTTTTAGAGGGGTCGCTCCAGCGCGGCATCAGCGTCATCGTCGCCTCGCACGACTCGGTCGACCTGTTGACGACGTGCCTCGCCTCGCTCGAACGCCAGAGTCTTCATCCGTCGCTCGTCGAATGGGTGCTCGTCTTCAATGGGCCGAACCGGCAAGCGCTCTACGACGCGAGTCTGGCCTACGGGAATGACGTCACCGTCCACCTTTTGCTCGAAGAAGAAGCGAACGTGAGTGTCGCCCGGAACCGTGGGCTTGAGGCGGCGACACGGCAATACGTGACGTTCTTGGACGAGGACGACACGTTGAGCGACATGTATTTAGAGGAATTGTTCAAGCGGGCACTCCCGGACCGAATCGTCATCGCCGACATCCAAGACCGCGACGCGGAAGGCAACCCGCTCACCTCGCCGCTGCATCGCGAGTTTTTACGGCTCGCCGGTCAAGACTGGGCATATGAGCAGATGTCACAGCTGTTGACGTTGAACGCCTGTAAGCTCGTCCCGACGGTCTACGCGAAACGTACGACGTACGAGCCGAGCCTAAAGAGCGGGGAAGACGTCGTCTACTTCTCGACGCTGTTCGCCACGTTCACGCCGCGTGTCGAGTTACTTGCGCAGGGTACCGAGGCGATTTATTACCGGCAGGTGCGTGACCGCTCCGTCTCGAGACAAGCGCAGAGTCACGATTTCTCGGTCCGCCAACGGATGGCGGTCATCGAGGCGCTGAATGCGTTGCTCGAACGTGCGGATGAGCCGACGCGACGCTTGATTGAACGGAAGATTGACGCGCAGACGTCGATGATGAGTACGTACTATCGGGATGCGGCAGACGAGCGAGCGACGATTCGTAATCTCGTCGCCGAAGCTGGGCTTTCGTACTTCTCGTACAGTATCTTGAACCAACATGCCGCGGCTCACGCTGTCATCATCGGCGACAAGCTCGATCAGGCAGGAGAACTCATTGCGACGTATCCGGACACGGCCGTCGTCCGTGTCTACCTATTAAACCCGTATACGCGCGCGAAGTTGAAAGAAGTCGTGACCGAAGATGTGTTCCGTCGGTTAACGTTCGCAAACGTTTCCGTTTCGAATTGGTCATTATTGCCTGAAGTTTGCTATAGTGTAGGGGATGTGCGTGCGGCGGCACTCAGTACAGAGTACGTGCTCGGTACGAACGTACGAGCGGTCCGCCCGGTATAATCCCGTTTTGTCATGAAAATGTAATTGCTTAATAAATCGGATCAGGAGTATAATGGGTTTGATTTTTGGTAAATCCTAAACAATATGAAATGTTAAGCAATATTCAGTGACACCTGTCACTAATCTATGGAGGTAATCTCAACTATGAAAGTATGTACGATCGGATTAGGATATATTGGACTCCCAACGTCTGCGGTCTTCGCGCAGTACGGCGTCGACGTCGTCGGTGTGGACATTCATCAGTCAGTTGTCGATAAATTGAACCGTGGCGAAATCCACATCGAAGAGCCAGGCCTCGGAGACGTCGTCAAAGACGTCGTCGCGAAAGGCAAGTTCCACGCCTCGCTCGAGCCGGAGAAAGCGGACGCGTTCATCATCGCTGTCCCGACACCGAACAACGATGACGAGCACAAGTCGTGCGACCTCACGTATGTGCTCGAAGCGACGAAACGTGTGCTTCCATACGTCGAGAAAGGCAACGTCATCATCGTCGAGTCGACGATCGCACCACGTACGATGGACGACCACGTCAAACCGCTCGTCGAAGCAGCAGGCTTCGTCGTCGGTGAAGACATCTTCCTCGTGCATTGCCCGGAGCGCGTCCTCCCAGGTCAGATCTTGCATGAGCTCGTGCACAACAACCGTATCGTCGGCGGCATCACGCCAGCGTGCGCAGATGCCGGTGCGAACGTGTACGGCACGTTCGTAAAAGGTGAAGTCATCAAGACGGACGCGAAGACGGCTGAAATGTCGAAACTCATGGAGAACACGTTCCGTGACGTCAACATCGCCCTCGCGAACGAACTCGCGAAAGTATGTAACGCGCTCGACATCAACGTCCTCGACGTCATCGAGATGGCGAACAAGCACCCGCGCGTCAACCTTCACAGCCCAGGCCCAGGTGTCGGCGGACACTGCTTGGCGGTCGACCCGTACTTCATCGTGGCGAAACAGCCTGAGCTCGCAAAAATTATCAAGCTCTCACGCGACACGAACGTCTCGATGCCGGCTTACGTCGTCGAGAACGTGCAGAAGCTCGTTTCAGACCAGCCAGAAGCAAAAATCGCCGCGTTCGGCGTGACGTACAAAGGGAACGTCGACGACATGCGTGAAAGCCCGGCTGTCGAGATCATCGAATTGATGCTCGAGCAAGGCATGAACGTGGCCGTCCACGACCCACACGTCGAAGTCTCGTCATCAAAACACTTCGACCTCGTGTCGAAAGAAGAAGCAATCAAAGATGCGGACCTCGTGCTCGTCCTCGTTGACCACAACGAGTTCAAAGCGCTCGACTTCAACGAGTTGAACGCAGCGATGCGCCGTCCGATGATCTTTGACACACGTAACATCGTGAAGGCCGATGACAGCGACCTTGCGGTTGTCAACTACGGAAACTTGTACGAATACGTCAACGGGAAAGTGACGTTGGCCTAATCCGTTAGGTGCCCGCTATGATCAAAGCCTCGAAACAAGTATTCATCGAACTATGGGAGAGTCTCTATTTAATATTGAGACTCTCTCTATATGAAACGAAAAGTCGCTATTCGATGCAGTACTTCGGATACTTGTGGGAAATCATAACGCCGATCATTCAGATTGCGATTTATTGGCTCGTCTTCGGGTTCGGTCTTCGTGCGGGTCGAGACGTTGGTGATGTTCCGTTCCTTCCATGGCTCGTTTCAGGAATCGTGCCATGGTTCTTCTTTGGACCGGCCATCGTCAGTGGTTCTCGATCCGTTTTTTCGAAGATCGCACTCGTCTCGAAGATGAGTTTCCCAATCAGCACGATCCCGGCGTACGTCATCTTGTCGGAACTGTATCGACACGTGGCGATGGTCGCGATCGCGTTCATCTTGATGATGGCGTTTGGCATCAGTGAAGGCTGGAACTTGCTGTTCTTGCCGTACCTGCTCCTCAGTGCGCTCGCGTTCTTATACGCATTCTCGCTGTTGACGTCGGCACTGGCCACGATTATCCGCGACTTTCAAAATTTGCTGTCACAAATTATTCGGATGATGCTTTATTTACTCCCTATCTTCTGGCAACCGACTGGAAAGCTCGAAACGATTCTCATGATCAACCCGCTCTACTATTTGGTGGAAGGGTACCGGTCGATGTTCCTCGGAACGGATTGGCTCATGCAGAATTTGGGCTACGGCCTCTATTTCTGGGGCTTCACGCTCGTGACGTTCTTGATCGGGTCGGCGATTCACGTCCGTTTCCGTCGCTACTTCATTGACTATATTTAAGGAGCGGTGACGTATGAGCTACCAAGTGAAGTTTGAAAACGTATCAAAACGGTACACGTTGTACCGGAAACAAAGTGATAAACTGAAAGAAGTGTTGTTCAACCGGGCGAACGGGAAGCAGTTCTATGCGCTCCGCAATGTCACGTTCGAAGTTCCGCCGGGCGAGGTCGTCGGCATTCTCGGGATTAACGGTTCCGGCAAGTCGACGATGTCGAACTTGTTATCGGACGTCATCCCGCCGACGCACGGCAAAATCGAGCTGCGCGGGAAACCGTCGCTCATCGCCATCTCGTCTGGCCTGAACGGCAACTTGACGGGCATGGAGAACATCGAGCTGAAATGTCTCATGCTCGGGATGGACAAGCATCAAATCAAGGCGATTACCCCGGAAATTATCGAGTTCGCCGACATCGGCGACTTTATCGACCAGCCGGTCAAGACGTACTCGAGCGGGATGAAGTCGCGCCTTGGCTTCGCCATCTCGATTAACATTGACCCGGACATCCTCGTCATCGATGAGGCGCTCTCGGTCGGGGATCAGACGTTCACCGACCGCTGTCTCGTCAAGATGAACGAGTTCAAAGACGAAGGCAAGACGATTTTCTTCATCAGTCACTCGGTGTCACAAGTCCGCCAGTTCTGTACGCAGGCGATTTGGCTCGAATACGGCGAGATCCGTGAGTACGGACCGGTCGACGAAGTGGCTGACGAGTACATGAAGTTCTTGAAATGGTTCCGCACGCTCGATTCGAAGCGCCAATCGGAGTTCAAGCAACAGAAGATGGCGCAACGGACGACGATCGTCGACCAAAACGACGTCGGCGAGACGATTATCTTGCCGCGAAAACCCCTCAAAGGAGAATCTGTATGATTAAAGTTATGACCGTGTTCGGTACACGTCCCGAAGCAATCAAAATGGCTCCGCTCGTCTTGGAGCTCAAACAACGTGAAGGGATCGAACCGATCGTCGTTGTCACAGCCCAACATCGGGAGATGCTCGACCAAGTGCTCCAGCTCTTCAAGATCACTCCAGATTATGACCTTGACGTCATGAAGAAGAACCAGACGCTCTTCGACGTGACGACACGCGTCCTTCACGGTCTCGATGAAGTCATGAAGGAAGCAAAACCGGACATCGTCCTCGTCCATGGGGACACGACGACGACGTTCGCCGCGTCACTCGCTGCGTTCTATAACCAAATTGCAATCGGGCACGTCGAAGCAGGCCTTCGTACGTACAACAAGTACTCGCCGTACCCGGAAGAGATGAACCGTCAATTGACAGGCGTCATGGCGGACCTTCACTTTGCACCGACCGAAACGTCAGCTGACAACTTGCTCCGTGAGAACAAGAAAGAAGCAGATATCTTCGTCACCGGCAACACGGCGATCGACGCGCTTAAGACGACCGTCCAAGACGATTACGACAACGCGTTGCTCAACCAAATCACGGCTGAAAACAAACGTCTCGTCTTGCTCACGGCCCATCGCCGCGAGAACCTCGGCGAGCCGATGCGCAACATGTTCCGTGCCGTGCGCCGCTTGATCGAGAAGTATGACGATATCGAAGTCGTCTATCCGGTCCACATGAACCCGATCGTTCGGGAACTTGCCGGTGAAATTTTGAACGACCTCGACCGCGTCCACTTGATTGAGCCGCTCGACGTGTTCGATTTCCACAACTATGCGTCACGCTCACACCTCATCTTGACGGATTCGGGTGGCGTGCAAGAAGAAGCCCCATCGCTCGGCGTACCGGTCCTTGTCCTTCGTGACACGACGGAACGTCCGGAAGGTGTGGCGGCTGGCACGCTCAAGCTCGCCGGTGTCGAGGAAGAAGTCATCTTCGGCCTCGCCGATGAGTTGTTGTCAGACGCTTCGGCGCACCAATCGATGGCGAAAGCGTCTAACCCATACGGGGACGGGGAGGCGTCACGCCGCATCGTCGACGCAATCGTCGAACGCTTCACGCGTTGATGGCTTTAGACTGTCCCTCGGGGCAGTCTTTTTATTTTTTTAAGAGAGGAGGAACGTCATGCTCTTCAGTTCGACGATCTTTTTGTTTTGGTTTTTACCGATTGTCTTAATCCTTTATTATGTCTCGCCGCGCTTCTTGAAGAACACGGTGCTGCTCGTCGCGAGTCTCCTGTTCTACGCATGGGGCGAACCGATCTACACGGCGGTCATGCTCGCCTCGATCGTCATGAACTATGCGTTCGGCTTGCTCGTCGACAATAACCGTGACAATAAGAAGAAAGCGAAGTGGCTCGTCGCCGGCATGGTCGCCGGGAACGTGTTGCTCTTGTCCGTCTTCAAGTACACGAGCTTCATCATCGAGAACGTCAACGCCATCACCGGGCTCGAGCTGACTGACCCGAAAATCCCGCTTCCGATCGGGGTGTCGTTCTTCACGTTCCAAGCGATGAGTTACGTCATCGACGTGTACCGGAAAGACGGGAAAGTGCAGCGCAACCCGCTCGACCTCGCGCTCTATATCTCACTCTTCCCGCAGTTGATCGCCGGGCCGATCGTCCGTTATCAGACGGTCGCCGATGAGATCAACGATCGGAAAGAGACGATGGACGACTTCGCGAGCGGGATTCAGCGGTTCGTTATCGGGCTAGCGAAGAAGATGCTCCTCGCGAACAACGCCGGCTACGTCGCCGACCAAATCTTCTCGCAAAACGCGGGCGAGATGTCGATGGGACTCGCCTGGATTGGGATCATCGCGTACTCGCTTCAAATATACTTTGATTTCTCTGGGTACTCCGACATGGCCATCGGGCTAGGCCGGATGTTTGGCTTCCACTTCCTCGAGAACTTCAACTATCCGTACATCTCGAAATCGGTGTCCGAGTTCTGGCGGCGCTGGCACATCTCGCTCGGTAGCTGGTTCCGTGACTACGTCTATATCCCGCTCGGCGGGAACCGTGGCAGTGCGTGGAAGCTGTACCGAAACCTCGCCATCGTCTGGATTTTGACGGGCGTGTGGCACGGGGCGAGCTGGACGTTCATCGCCTGGGGGGCGTATTACGGGCTCTTCATCATGCTCGAGCGTGCGTTCCTCGGGGCGTGGCTCAAGGCGCTCCCGGCCCCGCTCGCGCATGCGTTCACGCTGTTCGTCGTCATCATCGGGTGGGTGTTCTTCCGGGCGGACGACTTCCCGTATGCCCTCTCCTACTTGTCGGCCATGTTCAACTTGAACGGTGCGCCGGTGTGGGACAACGAGGCGATGTTCTACTTCGTGCAGTACGGGGTCATCCTCGTCATCGCGATGATCGCGGCGACGCCGCTCCCGAAACTGTTCGGTGAGAAGGTGCTCCGCCTCGAGCAAGACAGCAAGAAGCTGTGGGTCAACTATATGGCTGGCTTCATGCGGCTCGGCTTCATGGCGACAATCTTCATCTTCGCCGTGTCGTACATCGTCGCGAGCAGCTTCAACCCGTTCATCTATTTCCGGTTCTAATCGATAGGAACGCAGCGTATGTGATATACGTTGCGTTTTTTTGTTCTCCTAAGATTTCCAAATAAAACTTCCAATTTAAGATATATTTATATAGTTTTAATGGTATGATTTCAAAAGAAAGGAAGTGAGTTTTTGAAAAACCTGCATAAACTACTAGTTGTCTTAATCAGTGTTCTTTATTTATCAGGATGTGATGCATCATCCTCAGCAAGGCCGACCGTTGAAAGAGAAGATGTTCATATAGGCGATTTGAGAGTAGCTTACAATGAAGAGATTGAAGGACTGCTCGTTTTTTTCGCGAGTAACCTGGAAGAAGGTCTGGATGTGAAAGCGACGTTGTATGACTCGAGCGACGTCCCGATTACCACAAGGGATCTCGAGCTCGAATACTTTGACGATAAAGACGTGCGGATTCGTATGCCGCTTACGGAAGATGAGTTAGTACAATTGAGAGAGCCTGACGTGTATTTAGAAGTGACGGTCGAGGTGAATCATATCGGTTCCCCGAGTAAGAATCCACAGTTTTTATCGGCCGTTGGGGGAGGGACGAAGATGTCGGTCATGAGTCAATACGCTGACGTTGACCATGTCGTCATTGTGGAAGGTTCTACGAGTGATGAATTCGAGTACGCGATGAAAGTGACTACAGAACCCGTTTCGATTCGAGAGTATGAGTTGTTGCAACAGGCTCAGAACGAAGTAGGTGCAGAAACGGTTGTCGAGGAAGAAGTGCTCGTCGACGACGAACCGGTACGTTACTCCGACGCCTTCGAAGCATACACTACCAACTATTATCATCACTTTGGCAATTATGAGGATCTGTTGGGGAGCAACTTTGAGATTTTAGCAATGGACGGTTTCGGCAATCAAAATATTGTAGACGATTTAATTAGATCGACACAAGAGTTCGATGAGTTTTTAGACGTTTATGAGAATCGAGCGCAACCGCTCAATGAGGTGGATTTGACGCTGTATCATCATACGTTAGTGATGATCGATCAGCAGAGGGCGGTTAACCGAAATGTCATACTCGGATTGACGGAATATGACGAGTACTATTTGCTCGAGGCGGCAAATGCGCTTTCCCCTGTCGTTGATTTGTACTTAGAAGGTGAAGACCTTATTTCGCGGCCGCTCTAATTTAATAGAGGCGTCGCTAACTAAAACAAGGGTAATGGATCCGACCTATGTCGTGACCATTACCCTTGTTTACTCCTCAATCATTCAATTTCTCATGATAGAGCGGGATGAACTCGCCGAGGTTGACGTTGTGGATGAACAAGACGACGTCGATGTCGTTCTGTTTCACATACGTCTCAATCGACGACTCGTCAAAGTGACGGATGTCGATGACCGACAGATGACCGAAATGTTCCGGCAACAGCGTCAGCATCGGATTCGCGTACGAGTCTTTTAAGATGAGCGTGCGCGTGTCGTTCTTCGGAGTCTCTTGGTCCATCGTGATGATCGGCCAGTTGCGGTGGAGGAAGAGCGAGTACATCTCGGTGTACGTCTCTTCTGCCTGAAGCGGTTTCTTGTTAATCAATTTCCCGCCGCACGTCTCCGAGCGGTTGTAGCAGATGTCGTTCGGTGTGTAGCCGGCCTTCGGTTCGAGCCATTCGAACGCATCGCCGTCTTTCACGTACTGTAGCGTCGTGCTACGGGCGTATGAGCCGTAATATGGACGTTCATGCGTCTTCGTCCTGAGCTCGCCTTGCTTCAGCGGTTCGCCGACCTCTGGATGATCGGCGGCAATTTGTTTCACTGTCTGCGCATAGGCGAGATAGGCGCCATGAATGTTCCAATGATAGTCGGTCTTATAAAAGACATCGCTCAACCGGTCCGCCGCGTTCAGCGGCTTCCGGTAATCCATGACCGTCATCCCGTCGACGCTCGACAAGCCGTCACGGACGTCTTTGAAAATCTTTGGGGCGTCGTTGCCCATATAGTCGGGCATGTTCGGTCCGACATCGACCATCGATGCCTTGTTCGGGGCAAGCCCGAAGTAGACGTCGACGCCCGATTCGTTCATTGAGCTTGTAAATGTCGAGAGGTCGTCGAGCAACAGTTGCGGGTCGACTTGCTCTTTCATCGGGGACTCCATCGTCCCGTCGGCCGAGACGTAAATCCCGTTTTTCACCGTCTGTCGGAACAGGTCCTTCGACAGAAACGCATGCAGGCTAATCCAACTGTCGCGGTTGACGACGTGGTCGGTCACGTATGACTCGACGCTCTTCATATACGCGCCTGACATGACGTTTTCGACGGTCAGTTCGACCGGCGGGCCGGCGAGTTTTCGGTTCTCCATGTCGGACACTTCGCGCTTTTCTGAGGTGAGCGTCAAATAGGCGCCACCAATCAAGAAGGCGAAGAAACCGAGTATCATGGTCGCGTGAAGGGCGAGTTTCGTCCATTTATGTCGATTCGCGCGCCGATGCCGAATCCGGTCATCGGGCGCTCGGTTCAAGTTTTGCATTCAGGATGCTCCTTCGATTCAAATTAATCCGATACTCATTCTACCATATATTTGCTGTCGCTTCTGTAACAAAAACGTATCAGTCGAATGATATAATCCCTACGAAGGGCAGGTGCATGGAATGAGACGACAAGCAGACGGGACGTATCGCTACGTCCTCATCCTCGGGGCGAAAGTGAACGGGATAAAGCCGTCTAAGGCGCTCCGGAATCGAATCGACATGGCCGCCGCCTATGCGAAACGTCACCCGCACGTCGAGCTGATCGCGACGGGTGGGCAAGGGCCGGACGAAGGGATGGCCGAGGCACGCGTCATCGCGCGCGAGCTCATCGCTCTCGGGATTGAACGGGCCCGCATCCACGTCGAGGCCGCCTCGACGTCGACGTATGAGAACTTTTACTTCAGCCGCGCGATTTGGGACGGGGAACCAGGGATCACCGTCGTCACGAACGACTTTCACGTCCGCAGGGCTCGCCTCGTCGGACGACTCTACTTCGGGCTGAAGACTGACGCGCTTTATGCTCTGACACCGGCTTCGGTCAAACCGAAGTACATCATCCGCGAACAGCTCGCCTATATCAAGCTGTTCCTCAACTATTTGCGCTGGAAGTGGCGCCCATGAAAAATGACCTAGCGCCGGCTAGGTCATTTCTTGTTCGTGCAACCAATCTCTTCTTCGAGCAGTCGGCCGAACGCCTCGGCCCCGTCAATCGTCAAATGGACGCCGTCCGCCTCGAAGTAGTCTTTCTTGCCGGCGGACGCCTTGTGCCAATCGATGAGCGTGACGTTGTCGTGCAGCTCGCTCGCACGTTGGAGTGTTCTGTTCACATCTTGCTCCCACGGTCGCGGCACACGTGTGTTGATCAAGTAGACGCGGTCCGCGTGTTCGAACTGCCCGATTAACGTATCGAGCTGCTCCATCTTGAAGGCGCCGTTCGTCCCGAGGTGGAGGAAGACGACGTGGCCCGGTGCGTCATACGTTTGATACGTCGCGGCGACGTCTTGGGCGTCACGGACTTGGCGGCCGAGCTCGGCATCGATCTCCATGTTCGGGAAGGTGCTCCCGAGATACTCGTTCAAGCCGAGGAGGACCGAGTCCCCGATGGCGAGCGCCGGTGGACACGTGTCAATCGGACGCTCCGTTTCTGGTTCCGTCGCTTCTTCAGGCTTTTCAGGTGCCGGATTCGGTTTGACGATCGGAATCGCTTCGGTCCGCTCGTTCGCCCCACTGAAGGCGAGAATCGACAAGTTGCCGACGAGGACGAGCGAGAGGGCGGTCGCGACGCTCACGGTAGCGATGCGGCCTGGCGACAGGACGGGACGAAGGGATTGTATTGCCCCTTTGAAGCCATGATGGCGCACCGGCGTCTCGATGAACCGGTACGACAACTCGGCAATCGCGAGCGTCAAGGCGACTTGTCCGAACGCGCGGATCGGTTCGAACGTGCCGATTTGTTCAATCGGGGTCGTCAAGATGATGACCGGATAGTGCCACAAATAGATGCCGTACGTCCGAGTCCCGATTGTGCGAAGCCACTCGCTACCGAACAACCGGGCCCAGACGGTCGACGGGTGCGCCGTCGCGGCGATTAAGACGGCCGATGCCAACGCGACGAGCAAGAACCCGCCGTAATAGAGAAACGCACCGTACGCGCTCGCCCGCGTCATGATGACGAGGAGGGCGAAGAGCGCCACGCCGCCGCCGATGTTCAAAATACGGCGCCCGATGTCCGGCATGTCCCGTTTGAACGTGTCCGGTTGCCAACCGAAGGCGAGGACGGCACCGATTAAGAGGGCGAACAGGCGTGTGTCCGTCCCGTAATAGACGCGGCTCGGATCGGTGCCCGGCGTAAAGTTCACGGCCATCCATACGGCGGAGGCGACGAGCATGACCGAGACGACTTGGAGCAGGCGTCGCTTCGACTTCAAGCCGAAGAGGAGCAGGAGCGGCCAGATGAGATAAAACTGCTCCTCAATCGAGAGCGACCATAGATTTTGGAGCGGGGACGGCTTGCCGAAGCTCTCGAAGTACGACACGTCATGAAAGACGTACCACCAGTTGTTCACGTAGACGAGCGCAGCGAGCGTGTCTTGCCGCACCGTATTCAACAAGTCTGGTTCAAACAGCCAGACGACCGTCATGACGACGGAAAGCATGAAGACGAGCGCCGGCAACAGCCGCCGGAACCGGGCGATATAGAACCGTTTCAAATCGAGTCGGCCGGCGTTCGCCCATTCGCGAATCAAGATGCCGGTGATCAAATAGCCGGACAGGACGAAAAAGACGTCGACCCCGAGGAAGCCCCCGGTTATGTATGGTGTGTTCAAATGAAACAAGATGACGGTCAGGACGGCGAACGTGCGCAGTCCGTCGAGGCCGGGCATATAGTTTGAGTGGCGCAACGGTTGCATGCTCCCACTTCCTTTCGTACGTTTCCCTATTATATAAAAGAATCCTATACGTCAGTATAACGAGACGTGAGCTAGGAAAAGTTTCAAACGATTAACAAAATTGAGGTGGAATCGTTCGAAAATTGGGAGGGAGACTACAGGAATAAACCAATAGAACATTTATAAACAAAAAAGATAAAAATAAATAATAAAATGAGCTGTAAACGTTTACAAAGTTTCTTTTTGATGCTACTATGTGGATGTGGATATGACATATCGAAAAAAAACAAACAACAAAGGGGATGTTTTTTATGACGAAAGATGAATCAGCACTCGTAGGACTTGAGATTGTGGCACATGCAGGCGATGCGCGCTCCCACTTGATGCGGGCGCTTGAAGCAGCGAAGAACGGGAACTATGCTGAAGCCGAGTCTCTCATCAAACAAGCGGATGAAGCCATCTCGCATGCCCATGCGACACAGACGAGCATGATTCAAGCCGAGGCGCGGGGCGAAGGGGCAGAATTCGGTTTCATCATGGTGCATGGACAGGATCACTTGATGACGACGATGCTGCTCCGAGACATGATGCAACATATGATCGAATTGTATCGACGCACGAACTGATCAATGAAAGGGCAGCAATGCCCTTTTCCATTACTTATCATCGTTAGGAGGAAAATCATGAACGGCTTAATCGCAAGAATCGAGAAAATGAAGCCGGTGTTTGAGAAAATTTCAAACAACCCGTATCTTCGCGCTATTCGAGATGGATTCATCAGTTTGATTCCAGTCATCTTGTTCTCAAGTATCTTCTTATTGATTGCATTCGTCCCGAACATTTTCGGTGTGTATTTAAGTGACCTATGGGTTGATCGTCTCATGAAAGCATATGGGTATTCGATGGGTCTCGTCGGTCTGTTGATGGCAGCGACCATCGCGAAGTCCTTGACCGAGACGTTTAATGGACAACTACCGAAGACGCGGCAAATCAACTCGACGTCGACGATGGTCGTGTCCATCATCGGTTTTGCCTTGATTGGGATCGACCAAATCGAAGGCGGGCTGTCGAACGCCTTCACCGGAACGAGAGGATTGCTCACGGCGTTCGTTGTCGCATTCATCGTTCCGAACATTTATAAGTTTTGCGTCAAACGCAATATTACCATAAAAATGCCAAAGGAAGTACCGGGCAACATTGCCCAGACGTTCGCGGATTTGATTCCGCTCGCTTCATCGATCATTTTCTTCTGGGTGTTCGACATGGTGTTCCGCAGCTTCACTTCGGAAGGGTTCAGTGCTTGGATCATCGACGTCTTCCAACCGATTTTCTCGGCGGCCGATGGTTATCCAGGTCTTGCATTGATCTTTGGTGCGATGGCATTCTTCTGGTTTGTCGGGATTCACGGTCCTTCAATCGTCGAGCCGGCTGTGTCGGCCATCTACATTACGAACGTTGAAGAGAACCTTCAGCTGTTCCAAGCCGGTGAGCATGCGACGAACGTATTGTCACAAGGATCGCAATACTTTATCGCGACGTTAGGCGGAACTGGAGCTACGCTCGTCATCACGCTCATGATGGCGTTCATGGCGAAGTCGAAACAGCTCAAGTCGGTCGGTCGGGCGTCGAGTGTCCCGGTCATGTTCGGGATTAACGAACCGATTTTGTTCGGTGCACCAATCGTGTTGAACCCTGTGTTCTTTATTCCGTTCATCACGGCACCAATCGTGAACGTCTGGTTGTTGAAAGCGTTCATTGATATCGGAGGGATGAATGGGTTCATCTACAACTTACCGTGGACGACACCTGCTCCGATTGGACTGATTCTCGGAACAGGATTCGCGCCGCTCGCCTTCGTGCTCGCGCCGACGCTCATCATCATCGACCTGCTCATCTACTACCCGTTCTTCAAAGTATATGATAAGCAGCTCGTTGAAAAAGAACGCCTTGCGTTACTTGAAGAAGAAGCGAATCCGGCTCAAGACGCCGAAGTCGCGACAAGTGCGACAGAAGCTGTCGTCGCACCGAAATCGGTTGATTCGAACACGTCCTATAACGTCCTCGTCTTGTGCGCAAATGGGGCGACGAGTGGCATGCTCGCCAACGCCATCGCCAAAGGGGCGAAAGACGAAGGGATTCAGTTAGAGTCGACGGCCATGGCCTACGGTCAGCACAAGGCCATGATTTCAGAGTTTGATTTGATTATTCTCGCGCCACAGATGGCGTCCATGCTAGGCGAACTTGAAAAAGATTCTGATTCGAGTGCGACGAAAGCCGTCTCGACCTCAGGAGCAGAATATGTCTCGCTTTGCCGAGACCCGAAAGGTGCGCTCGCATTCGCGATGAAACACATGAACTGATGGACAAGGGCTGCCGCAAGACAGCCCTTTGTCGATTCAAAATCTTTCTAATGAGGTGACTTGACGATGAGACAATTTCCGGAACAATTTATTTTTGGAGCAGCAACAGCAGCCTATCAAGCAGAAGGGGCAGTAGGTGAAGGGGGACGTGGTCCTTGTTATTGGGATGAGTTCCTTCATCGGCCGGAGAGTCGATTCAACGGGGACGTGGCGAGTGACTTCTATCATCAATATCCAGTCGATTTGAAACTGTCGAACGAGTACGGGCTGAACGGCATCCGGATCTCGATCGCCTGGAGTCGGGTCATTCCGGACGGGAAAGGTGAAGTGAGTGAAGAGGGTCTCGCGTTTTATGACCGCTTGATTGACGAGTGTATCGCGCAGGGGGTCGAACCGTTCGTGACGCTTCACCATTTCGATACGCCGCTCCCGCTCTTCAAAGAGGGGGATTGGTTGAACCGTGACAACATCGATCACTTCGTCCGCTTCGCGGAAGTTTGTTTTGACCGCTTTGGTGATCGTGTGAAGAAATGGGTCTCTATCAACGAACCGTGGTCGGTCGTCGCTGGGCAATACATCATCGGACATTTCCCGCCGAACATCAAATACGACGTGGCGAAGGCGATTCAGGCCATGCATCATATGATGATTGCCCATGCCCGTGTCGTCGAAGCGTATAAAGAACGCAACTTGAATGGCGAGGTTGGCATCATCCATATCCTCGAATCGAAGTATCCAATCACGGATCGCCCAGAAGACGTCGAGGCGGCGCGCGTCGAGGATACGCTCGCGAATGCGTTTATGCTCGATGCCTGCTTCAAAGGGCGCTACAGTGAAGAGACGCTTCGCGTCATCAATCATTTGATGGCGTTACAAGGTGAATCGTTGCGGGTTGAACCGGACGATGAAGCGCTACTTGAGCGTGCGAGCCGATTGAACGACTTCCTCGGTGTGAACTATTATGCGAGCCATTTCATCGCGCATCATGACGGGGAGAGCGGGATTCACCACAACGGGACTGGCGAGAAAGGGACGAGCGTCTTCGGCTTGAAAGGGATTGGCAAACGCGTCACGAATCCGGACGTCCCGACGACTGACTGGGACTGGCCCATCTACCCGAAAGGATTGACGGACATGTTGACACGAGTCCATCGTGAGTATCCAAGCTATAAGACGGCCTACGTCACGGAGAACGGGATGGGCTACAAGGACGATTTCCAAGACGGTTTCATCGACGATACGCCGCGAATCGACTATATCGCGCAGCATTTGGATGCTATTCTCGATGCGATCGAGGCGGGCGTCGACGTCCAGGGGTATTTCCTCTGGTCGCTCATGGACGTCCTGTCTTGGACAAACGGCTTCAACAAACGTTACGGTCTGTTTTACGTTGATTTCGAGACGCAAGAACGATATGCGAAAAAAAGTGCACGTTGGATGCGTGAAGTGGCGAACCGGCGCCAAGTGCTCCAACCCGAAGACGTCAAATGAACAACAAGTCGGTTCTTTTTGAACCGGCTTTTGTTTGTTTATGTTCTAAAATGATAGGCAAGGAGTGGGGGAGTTGAGTATACTAATAGATAGAAGGAGGGGGACTGGAAAAATGCTAAAAGAACAACGTTGGGAGCGCATCATGGAACTTGTCGAGACGAGGGGGGTCGTCAAGACGACGGAAGTGACCGAATTGCTTGGGGTCACCCCGATGACGGCGCGACGAGATTTACAGATGCTTGAAGAGTTGGGGAAACTAGAACGGATTCACGGGGGCGCGAAGTCGCTCAATATGGAGCGGCCGTTGTCGTACGAAGAATTATCTCACCTTGAGAAAAAACAAATCCGTTCAGACGAGAAGCGGAGTATCGCGCGCAAGGCGGCGGAGTTGATTCGTGAAAACGCAACGGTCTATATCGGTCCAGGGACAACGAACGAGTTGATTTATGACTATATCGACGTCAACGCCCGGATTTTTACGAACTCGTATCAAGTGTTCGAGCGATTTAAGAATGACAATCGATTCGAGCTGATGTTGATTGGGGGAAGGTATCGAGAGCGTACAGGGGCGTTCGTCGGTAGCTTCACGAACGACATCATGTCCCGAATCAACGTCTCCATCGCCTTCGTCGGGACGAACGGCGTGAACAATGAGCGCATCACGACAGCGAATGAAGAAGAAGGGGCATGTCAGAAGATTATTTTAGATAACGCTCAAATGAAATATATTTTATGTGATTCGAGTAAGGTCGGTCGTGTCGATTTGTTCGACTTCTATCGACTCGATCGTGTGGAGGGACTCATTACAGACCACAACATCAGTGAGACGACGCTCCATCACTATTCTGCTTACACGGAGATCATTGTTGGTTCGAACGAACACGTAAATGTTTGAAAAACAATCATATTTAGGCTATCCATTCATTAAAAGATGAATGGATAGCCTTTTTTGATAAAAAACAAACAAAATATGTTCTTAAATGATTGATTTAGTTTCGTTATATGGTAGTATAAAAGTGTAAACAACGAACAAAAAAGAACAAAAGAGAAAGAGGGTTATCGTATGAAAATTGCGCTTACGTCAGATCGTGCTAGCGAATCGCGAAAACAGATGGTAGTAAGATGGGTCGAAGAACTTGGACATGAAATCGTCGATTACTCGGGAGAGGATACGGTCTCAGCTGTGACACGAGCTGCTGAAGCGGTGAAAAACGGTGAAGCGGATCGCGGTATTTTACTCGACGAGTTTGGATCTCTATCGTATATGGTCGCAGCAAAACAATCGGGTATCGTCTGTGCGCAAGTATCTGACGAGCATTCCGCGAAGATGACACGAGACCATAACAACTCAACAATCATCGCTATGGGGAGCGCGATCATCGGGGATCGACTTGCTCAAGAAATTGTAAGCGCCTTCTTGGAGGCGGAGTATTCGGGTGGTCGGCATCAAATCCGTGTCGACATGCTGAACAAAATGGCCTAAGGAGGAACGGAACATGAAAATTGCAATCGGTTGTGACCACATCGTGACGGATATTAAAGACGAGATGATTAAAGTGTTAGAAGAAAAAGGCCACGAGGTGCTCGACTGCGGGACGTATGATTTTGAGCGGACGCACTATCCGATTTACGGACGTCGCGTCGCGGAAAAAGTGGTGACGGGAGAGGCCGACCGTGGCGTCGTCATTTGCGGGACGGGCGTCGGAATCACGACGTCAGCCAATAAGGTCAAAGGAGTCCGGGCCCCGCTGGTGCGTGACATCACGACAGCGAAGATGGCGCGTGAACAACTCGATGCGAATGTGATTGGCATCGGCGGTCGAATCACCGGCCTTGGCCTCATGGAAAATATCATCGATGTGTTCCTCGAAACGGCCTATATCGAGACGGAAGAGTCGAAGCGAACAATCGCAGCCATTGACGCACTCGCAAATGAGAGCCGAGGGCTTGACGGCGATGAGATCTTTGATGAGTTCTTGGAAAAATGGGAAGCAGGCTGTTACGTAGATAGCAAATAATTCGATGAGGTGACTGAACATGGAAATGATTAAAACAGGTGTAGTCAATACGAAAGAGATGTTACTCGATGCGCAACAAAACGGTTATGCGGTACCTGCCTTCAACATTCATAACTTGGAAACCGCGCAAGTTGTCGTCGATACGGCCGCTGAACTGCGTTCTCCTGTCATTCTAGCGGCGACGCCGGGCACGTTCACGTATGCGGGACGTGACTACATCCAAGCGATCGCAGACACGGCGGCTCGCCGCTACGAGATTCCAATCGCCCTGCACCTTGACCATCACGAGACGGTCGAAGACATCAAAAACTCGCTCGACCTCGGTACGAAGTCGGTCATGATTGATGCCTCTCATCACGCATTCGATGAGAACATTGAAACGGTCCGCCAAGTCGTCGAACTGGCTCGTGAGTACGGAGCGACGGTCGAAGCTGAACTTGGGCGCCTCGGCGGGCAGGAAGATGATCTCGTCGTCGATGAAGCGGACTCGTTTTATACCGACCCGAACGCCGCTGCGGAGTTCGTGGAACGCACTGGCATCGATTCGCTCGCTGTAGCAATCGGGACGGCTCATGGTCTGTATAAAGCAGAACCGAAACTGGATTTGGAACGACTATCCCAAATCCGCGAAGTTGTCGATATCCCGCTCGTCTTGCATGGGGCTTCGGGTGTGCCGTTCGACACGGTCCGAGAATGTATCCGTCGAGGCTGCTGCAAGGTGAACATTGCAACCGAGCTGAAAATGCCGTTTGCCTCGACACTTCGCAGCGTGTTGACAGAGAATCCAGAAGAGAGCGACCCGCGCAAGTACTTCGGACCAGCGAAGGCTGCGATGAAGACCGTCGTCGAAGAAAAAATTCGCATGTGTATGAGCGACGGGCGCTACTGAGGATGAACCGATGATTTTAACGGTCACCTTGAATCCTGCGATTGATGTCCGGTATGACATGGGCAACTTCCAACTCGATAAGACGAATCGGATCGACTCGATTCATAAAACTGCCGGCGGCAAAGGATTGAACGTCACGCGTGTCGTCCATCAGCTCGGAGAACCGGTCCTCGCGACCGGCCTTCTCGGGGGCAAGGCAGGCGAATGGATCGAATCGGAACTCGACGCGGCGCGCATCCGTCATGATTTTTATCACGTGGAGGGTGAGACACGCTCGTGTCATGCGTTCCTACATGAAGGGCATCAGACAGAAGTGTTAGAAGCTGGACCGACGGTGAGCGAGTTAGAGTGGCATGGGTTTCTCGAGCACTTCGTCACGTTGCTAGAGGAAGCCACGCTCGTCGTCGCTTCAGGAAGTCTACCAAAAGGCGTGCCGACTTCGGCGTATCGTCAGTTGAACGAACTCGTGGAACGTCTCGGAAAGCGGATGATTCTTGATACGAGCGGAATCGCATTACGCGAAGGGGTCATGTCGAAACCGTTCTTAATCAAACCGAACGAAACAGAACTCGCGGCCCTTGAACCGAGTAAATCGACCGAAGTAGCACTCGATTTGCTCGCCGATACGATTCCTTGGATTGTTCATTCGATGGGCAAAGACGGGGCGATCGGATTGGTCGAAGGGGAACGTTATGTGGTCACGGTCCCTTCCATTGAGGCGATCAATCCTGTCGGCTCAGGTGACGCGATGGTCGCAGGGATTGCCGTGGGGCTGTTGAGACAATATCCGATTGAACAGACGCTCGCGCTTGGGAGTGCGACGGGGACATTGAACGCCCTCGAACCGGGGACGGGAACGATTTCGGTGCAGGCGTTACCTGATTTGCTCGAGAAAATCAAAGTCAACCAACTGTTCAGCCCATCATAAGAAAAACAGCGACAATCGTGAGCGATTGTCGCTGTTTTCTGTTACAGCATCCCGATGATCGTCCCGCCGATGACACCCGCGATGACGAGCGACCAAGGCGGCAATTTCCAGTAGGCAATCATGACGAACAAGAGGGCGGCGAAGACGAAGTCGACGACACCGTTCACCGTGCTCGTGAAGATCGGCTGATAGAACGCCGCAATCAAAATCCCGACGACGGCCGCGTTCACCCCGATGAGGGCACCGCCGACTTTCGGGTTCCGGCGTAAGGCGTTCCAAAACGGGAGCGCCCCGAGGATCAAGAGGAACGCCGGCAAGAAGATGGCGAACGTCGCGAGCAACCCGCCTGGCACCCCATTGATGACGGTCCCGAGGTACGACGCGAACGTGAACAGCGGTCCCGGTACGGCCTGGGCCGCCCCGTATCCGGCGAGGAACGCCTCTTCACTCAAGAAGCCGGCAGGGACGAGCTCACGCTCGAGGAGCGGCAAGACGACGTGACCGCCGCCGAAGACGAGCGCCCCGGCCCGGTAAAAGCTGTCGAACATCGCAATCGATTGGTTCTCGATCGTCTCACGTAAAATCGGCAAGATGACGAGAAGTGCCCCAAACAACCCGAGGAGCACGGCCCCGAGTCGTTTCGAGAGCGGGAACGTCGCCGATTTGACGTCCAAGTTTTGCGGCTTGAATAGCAAGAACCCGGCCAAGGCGGCGAGGACGATGACGAGCACTTGGCTATACGCCGTCTGGACGAGCAAGGCGCCGGCGAGGGCGAAGAAGGCGATCGTCCGCGTCTTCGCGTCCGGTGTGAGCTTCCCGGCCATGCCGAGGATGGCGTGGGCGACGATGGCGACGGCGACGACTTTTAAGCCGTAGAGCCAGCCGGCGTCCGACACGTCGAGCCCGGAGACGAACAGGGCGAATACGATGAGTGCGATGACCGACGGGGCGGTGAAGCCGATGAACGACGTGATCCCGCCGAGAATCCCACCTCGGACGATGCCGATCCCGATCCCGACCTGAGAGCTTGCCGGTCCGGGTAAGAACTGACAGAGGGCGACGAGGTCGGCGTACGCCTTCTCATCAATCCATTTGCGGCGTCTGACGTATTCCTCGTGGAAGTAACCGAGGTGGGCGATCGGTCCCCCGAACGACGTCAAGCCGAGCCGGGTCGAGACGAATAAAATCTCAAGTAACGTTTTGAGCGTTACGCGTTGTTTCTCCATGTGGTGTCACTCCTTTATCTCTTTAAACAGTTCATACGCTTTTTGGCGGGCTTCCGCCAAGACGACACGTCCTTTGTCGGTCGTCGTGTAGTTCTTCCGGATGTGGCCGTCGACGTTCTCGTTCTTCCGGATGAGCAAGCCGTCCTTCTCCATCCCGTGCAAAATCGGGTAGAGCGTACCGGCACTGATCGCATAACCGTGTTCACGGAGCTCTTCGACCATCCAGGCACCATACACCGGATGTTCTGCGGCATGGTGCAAAATGTGGATATGGATGAAACCGAGGAAGAGCTTCCGGAGGATGCGGTCTTCCATCATCATCAACTCCTTAAAATCGAAATTCGATATCGATTACCGACATCAGTCTAACAAGAATGATGCAGACGTTCAACCGTTGAGGTGCAGCTTTACACAAACTTTACATGTACATATTCAGTTGAATGCATTCGGAAAATATAGGGAATTCATCGAAAATGAGGTAAACTGAAAAGTAGAAACTGACCCAGTAGGAGGGAATGACGTGACAGCACGCGACCATACTCAATACCAATCCTTGTTGCGCCATATGCCCCAGGGCTACGTCGAGTTCAAAGTCGTCTACGACGCGAACGGTGAGCCCGTCGACTATGAGTTCTTCGAAGTGAACCGAGCGTTCGAGAACATCATGAAAGCAAAGCGAGACCAGTTTATCGGCGGGCACATCACGGACGTGTTGAAAGACTTTGAATACAGCGAACGGGAATGGATCGCGCAAGTGGCCAAGGCGGTCAGCAGCGGGGAGGCCATCACGTTCGAACACTTCTCGCGTCGCAACAAGGCGTGGTATGAGCTATCCGTCTTCAGCGAGCGACCAGGCTACGTGACGACGATCTTTCATGACGTGACGCCGCACGTCCAGGAGAACAACGCCTTGAAGCAACTCGTCAACGTGTCGCATCGGTTCGTGTCGACCGGACGCGAACTGTTGATCAATCAACATTTCCTCGATCAAATCCGGTCGTTCACCGGGGCGAAAGCGGTGGCGCTCAACTTGATTGAAGAGGACGGCGAGACGTACTCGACCGTCGCACTGAGCGGTCTGAACGAGACGATTGAACGAAGTTTGGACATTTTAGGGTTCCATCCCGTTGGCAAGAAGTGGGGGGTCTATCCGGAACGGGTCCGCCTGATGAAGCAGGACAATCCCATCATATTCAAGCACGTCGAAGAGTTGATCGAGAATCGACTCTCGAAGCGATTAATCAAAAACTTGACCCGCATCTTTGACCTCGGGCAAATCGTCTTGTTTAAAATTGAGAAGGATGGCGTGCTCTACGGCGACTTGACGATCGTCATGCAAGGGACAGACGAGCCGGACCGGCTTGGTCTCGTCGAATTATACATCCATCACATCCTCGAACAGATGATGAAGTCGGACCAACAGACGGGTAAAGCGAAAGACTCGATGTTCGAAGGGTTCGCCACCGTCGACCTCGAGTGCATCATGTCGCTCCAGAAACGGGACATTTTACATTTGAACAAACCGTGGGAGCGGGTGCTCGGTTTTCCACTCGAAGAACTCGAGAACATGGACTTCATCGGCCTCGTCCACCCGGATGACGTCGCGAAGACGGACCGTGCCTTCGCCGAGCTCGAGACGGCAAGGGAACTGTTCCGTTTCGTCAACCGTTACCGGACGATTGACGGGGACTATCGCTCCATTGAATGGCATTGTAAAGTCCAAGGTAGTTACATTTACGCCGTCGCCAAAGACGTGACCGAACGCGTCCAGCTCGAGGAGGAGCTCGCCGAGCGTGACCGTCTGCTGACGAAGCTGTCCGACCAAGTCCCAGGGGCGATCTATCAGTTCGAGCGCCGGCCGGATGGCTCGTTCTCGTTCCCGTTCTTTAGCCGCGGGTTCGAAGAGTTGACCGGTGTGCTCGCCGAGGACGTTCGGAAAGACGCGAGTATCGTCTTCTCGAAGATCCATCCCGACGATTACCCGCACGTCATGGCGAGCATCGAGGCGTCGTATCGCGACTTGACGATTTGGGACGCCGAGTTCCGCGTCTTCATGCCGGACGGGCATACGACGTGGATTCTCGGCTCGTCCCGCCCTGAGAAGCTCGCCGACGGGCACGTGCTCTGGCACGGCTATATCGGGGACGTCACGGAGAAGAAGAAGTATGAGATGGAGATCGAGTACTTGAGTTATCACGACCAACTGACGGGCGTGAAGAACCGGCGTTACTTCGATGAGGCGCTCCTCACGTATGACGAGGAAGCGTATTATCCGCTCGCGCTCATCGTCGTCGACGTGAACGGGTTGAAGTTGACGAACGATGCGTTCGGGCATCTCGTCGGGGACCGGCTCTTAATCGAGGCGACGAACATCTTGAAGCGGGAAGTACGGGGCAAGGACACCGTCGCCCGAATCGGCGGGGACGAGTTCGTCCTCATCTTGCCGAACACGTCACCGAACGAGGCGCGGCAGCTCGCCGACCGATTGAGCCGGCTGTTCCATGCCAAGTCGATCGAAGGGCTGCCGATCTCGGCGTCGTTCGGCGAAGCGGTGAAGCTTGATGCGTCGATGTCGATTATCGAGGTGTTCAATCTAGCGGAGGACCGGATGTACCATCATAAAGTATCCGAGAAGCAGAGCCGACGCCATCACTCGATTCAACTCATCATGCGGACGCTCTACGAGAAAATCCCCCGGGAAGAGGCGCATTCGCAACGGGTCGCGGAACTGTCCGGGAAACTCGGGACGGCGATGGGCTTCACGACCGCCGAAGTGAGCGAGCTGAAGACGGCCGCCGTCTTGCACGATATCGGGAAAGTCGCGATCAGCAACGATATCCTCGACAAGACGGGGCCGCTCACCGACACTGAATGGCGCGAGATTAAACGCCATCCGGAAGTGAGCTACAACATCTTGAGCACGGTGCCGGAGTACGGCACGTTGTCCGAGATCGTGCTCGCCCACCACGAGCGCTGGGACGGGAAAGGCTATCCGAAAGGGATAAGCGAGTATGACATTCCGCTCGCCTCACGCATCATCTCGATTGCCGACACGTTCGACGTCATGGTGACGGGACGACCGTATCGTAAGGCGAAGACGGTCGAGGAGGCGCTCGCGGTCATTCGAGACGAGGCTGGCAAACAGTTCGACCCGATGCTCGTCGAGGTGTTCTTCGAGAAAGTCGTGCCGACGTTACAACGGTAAAGAGCGGGGCGCCCGAGTCGGGGCGTCCCGCTTTGTTATGTCGTCAGCGGCCGTCTCTTCAAGTAAAGCGCCGTCGCGAGAAAGAAGATGAGCGTCATCACGACGAGGACGGACAAGGACTGTGCCGGGAAACGGCCGGCGTACATGTCGATCACCCCGGCGTTGAACCAATACGTCGGAAGCAATCGCCCGACGACCGTCAACGAATCGGGCAGCCACGTCAAAGCGATGAAGGCGCCCCCGGTGATGGCGGCCGCCATCGTCACGGAGATTTGCCAAATGTTCGCCTTCTCCCGGTTCGACGCCGACACGGCGATGAGCGCTCCGATGGCGAGACAGCTGCCTAGATACGCGAGAAAGAGCAGTGTGAGCACCGGTAGATGGGGGAGGATGTCATCCCGATAGAGCACGGAGCTGAAGGCGAGCAACATGAGGACGTACAACGTGCCGACCGCGAAAAACGAGCCGGTGAGCGACGCGATATAGCGGCGCGGTGAAATCGGGGCGGCGAACAGACGGGCGTAAATCGATTCGTCCCGGTCGTCGGCGACGAATAGCGGGATGAACTGGAGGAACGCCGACATCATGACGAACGACAGGAGTCCGAGAAACGCCTGCGTCCGTGCCGTCGTCTGGACGCTCTCGCGGAACGGCTCGCTCGTGAGCGTATAGCCGCCCGAGGGTTCTTCGTCCATGAGCGTCCGGAACACCGTCAAGTCATAGTTGCTCGCCTCGAGCAGTTGTCGTTCCCGGGACAAGTGGGCGTTCAGTGCCTGTTCGACGAGGGCGGCGTCACTCCCTTCAGTCGCGCTGAAGGCGAGGCGAGGCGTCTCGGTTTGAAACATCGCTTCCGTGAACCGTTCCGGGATGACGAGGACGATATCCTGGCCTTCGAGGAACGTGTCTTCCTCCGCGGTCGAACGCAACAACGTCACGTCGCCGAACCGTTCGGCCTCTTCAATCAGGCGCTCGGCGAGGAGCCCGCCGTCGCGGTCGAGGATACCAATCGAGGCGTTGAGCGTTGACGTCGAGTTGAAGAACGACAGGACGAGGGCGAAACCGAACATCGAGACGAATGTGAACACCCATAACCCTTTCTTCCGAAGCATCCGTTTGGCGACGTGTCTAAACAGCACCATGGCGCTTCACCCCTTTCCAGAGCAACAGGCTGAGTGCGGCGAAGACGAGCGCGTGAAGCGACAGCCAGCCGAAACTTTGCCAAAAGAGCGACGTGTCCCCGCCCCGCAACAACACGGCGAGCAGGCCGTCGCGCATGAAGATCGGCATGAAGACGTAACGGGCCCACGGTGCGTATGTGAGCGTCACTTGATCGAAGCCCGGGACGTAACCGCCCGAAAGAATCATGATGATGGCGACGAAGCCGTTGACGATCGCGTCTTTCGTCGAGTAGGCGAGGCGCGGCAGGCTCGAGATGAAGAAGCCGAACGCCGTGCCGTACGTGGCGAGGGCGACCCAACCGATGAGGAGCAGCTCGAGGCGCACGTGATCGAGCGAGAAGCTCCGATAGACGAAATGGCTGAACCAGAACACGAGCACGAGCTGGAGGAAGATGAGCCCATAGCGGCTCACGGTCCGGGCGAGCCGATAGTCGATTAGCCGGACGGGCGCGGCCTGAATCCGGAGGTAGCTGCCGCGCATCGGCCGCTCATCGTTTAGCATCGACGTGATATAGAATGCGCCGAACAAGGCCGTCATGATGGAGATGGTGACGGTGAAATATTCGAGCGACGTCGGGGTGCGGCCCGACAAGTCGACGCTCTCGCTGTCCGTGAAGGTGAACGGTTCGTACGGTGCGGATGCGCCCGCTTCGGCGAGCAAAATCTGTTGATTGGCGATATCCGTGTATTGCGTGAGCACCGCCTCTAAAACGTCGACCTCGACCGTCGTCGGCTCTTCATATAACAGCGTCACGTCCGGCCCGACGAGATGAAGGATGACATCGGCGTCCCCATCGTTCACGGCCGCCTCGGCACGGTCGACTGTATCGTAAGCCGTGAGCGTCAGAAATTCACGCATGTCGTCCGACGTGAGGAACGTCTCGAGCGGTTCCCGATACGCGTCGGTCGATTCCTCGACGTAGGCGACGTCCGTCACCGGGAGTGAGAACTCGGTGCTGAAGATGGCCGACAACATCGTCCCGAGGCCGAAAATGAGGACGATTGGGAAGATGAGCATCCAAAACAAGGTGGACCGGTCACGCAGTTGCTGTTTGATGTCATATTTGATGAACGTCCATGTCTTCATGATGATCACTCCCGGAGCGTCTTGCCGGTCAAGGCGAGGAAGACGGTGTTCAACGACGGTCGGTCGACGGTGATGGCGGTGAAGCGAACCCGTTCGTCGTGGAGCACGTCAAGGAGCGGCGCGAGCGGGGTGTCTTTCTAGAGCGAGACGTCAAGGTACGGCTCCTCGTACTCGACGCGGCGCACCCGTTCGAGCGCCCCGAGCCGGTCAAGTAGGCCAGGGGTGAGCGCCTCGACTTTGATCCGTGCCGTCTCGAGCGTCATGACTTGGTCTTTCAACTCGTCTTGCGTCCCTTCGGCGATGATCCTGCCTTCGTCGACGATGGCGACCCGGTCACATAATAGCTCGACTTCCTCCATATAGTGAGACGTGTAGATAATCGTCGCCCCGCGGCGGTTGAGCTCACGGATATTCTCGAGAATCGTGTTCCGCGATTGCGGGTCGATGGCGACGGTCGGCTCGTCCATGAAGATGAGCTCGGGCTCGTGCACGATGCCACAGGCGATGTTGAGACGGCGAAGCAGTCCCCCGGACAGTTCCGGCGGACGTTTCTTTTGATGCGCGGTCAGTTCGACGAAGTCGAGGGCGGCGAGCGTCTTCTGCTTCGCCTCGTCGGGCTTGAACCCATACAGCTCGGCGAAGAACTGGATGTTCTCGAACACGGTGAGCTGGTCATAGACGGACACGTGTTGCGGGACGATGCCGACGCGTCGTTTGATGGCGAGCTCGTCTTTTGGCATCGATTGACCGAAAATGCGGATTGTCCCGCTGTCGGCCGGATACAAGTTGAGCATGACAGAGATGGCGGTCGTCTTACCGGCACCGTTCGGTCCGAGCAGACCGAACAACGTGCCAGCTTCGACGTGGAGGGAGAAGTCGTTCAAGGCGACGGTCTCCCCGAAGCGTTTCGTCACATGGTCGAGCGCAATGATGGACACGGGAACGCAGCTCCTTTCTCGTGAAAACCTATACAAAGATTTGTTCCCGTTTGCAGGGATTTTCAACGCCTCGTCGAATGAAAAACAATAGTCGGAGTATTCAGACAACTATCGGGAGATGAAGTGAGGGATTCATATGAAAGGATGGCAATTCAACAAAGGAGAATCGGGAGAGAAGTTCCCTGACGAGATGGCATGGGCGCTGTTTTGCACGGTCGAGCCGAAACGGATGGATGCGACGCTCCCGTTTTATTATGATGAGTCGGTGTTCCGTTTCTCGAACGGGAGCGAGTCGTTTTATTTCAAAGTGTCGCCGAGTTATCACGAGTTCGAGGTGAACGTCAAAGACGAGCGCGGAGAGCTCCTTTATTACCAGCTGCTCCGTACCGTCGGCAAGGTCGAAGTGCTCGAGGACCGGCGCGACCATGGCGAGCTCTTGATCGTCATGAGCGAGGACCGGGACCGGACGGTGACAACGATCGAGCTGACGGTCCGCCCGCGTTTTCGCGTCCTCGTCAAAGAACACTATGTTTGAGTTTTTCTCACAGTGGTACATGAATTAGACACGATACCACAAGGAGGACATCTACAATGAGTAAAGACGGGTTGAATAGAAAAGTTGATGGATTGATTGATAAAGCGGCCGGCAAGGTGAAAGAAGCGGCCGGTAAGGCGACGGACAACCGTTCGCTCGAGCGTGAAGGCAAGAAAGACCAGGTGAAAGGCACGGCAAAAGAAAAGACCGGCCAGGCGCAACAAGACCTGGACAGTCTGAAAAACGATCGTCGTTAAATGGACGGGCTCACGACGAGCCCGTTTTTCATTTGATTAAAAACACTTGGACGTGAATCGTCTGCCCTTGCGCATTTTTGGCGGCGCCCGTCCCGAGGTGGGTGAAGCGGGTGTTCAAGATGTTGGCGCGGTGGCCGCTCGAGTTCATCCATGCTCGGACGGCTGTCGCCGGATCGCTTGACCCCATATAGATGTTCTCGCCCCAACCGCGATAGCTGACGTTATAGGCGTCGAGCGTGTCACCCGGGCTTCCGTTCTCACGAAGCTGGTGCGAGAACTGACCGGTGCGCGCCATCTCATCGGCCCGGACTTGGGCGACGCGGTTCGCTTCCGCCGAGGCACCGAGAACCGACAGGCCAGCCGCCTGACGCTCTTTGTTCGTCTCGCTCAAGACGGACACGGTCGCAGGTGCGGTGAACGTGACGTGTTTCGCCATCAAGTAGCCCGTTTGCGTCCCGACTTTCACTTTGTACCAACGGGTCGGACCGGTGTAGCGGTAGCTGATCGTCTCGAACTTCGTGCCTTGGCGAAGGAAGGCGAGGTTCGACGAGACGGTCGAGGCGCCCGACTTCAAGTAGACGCTCGATGGCGCGACGTAGGCCGTCTTCTTATAGGCGACCTCAGCTGTCGACAGCTTCACGTAAGCGGCCGGGACATAGGCGAACCCGGCGCCCCATTGAATCTTGTACCACGGCGTGCCGTTGACGTTGAACGACGTCCGCACCGTCATCGTGCCGTTCCGGGGGATCAGACCGAGCCGAGCGGCCGAGAGTGACGGGGTCTTGCGGACCGGCAGTTGGCTGATGCCGGTGACGCTCCCTTTCGTGTTGACGGCGGTTTCCGTATAAGCGGCCTCGACCGTTGTCGGTTCGAGCGGCAACGGGGACGTCGACGGGGTGAACGTGAGCGTCGCCGCGAGGGCGGCGGAGGTGAGGAGTGCGATTGGTTTTTTCAAGGGGATGGCTCCTTTTCGAGTAATCTACCTCCATAATATATTGAGAAGGGGAATGATGGGTATTACCATTTCGTTACAAAAAGAGACAGACTCATATGAGCCTGCCTTCAAATCATTTATACAACAAATACTCTTTCCGAATCGGCAAGAACGCGTCACGCTCGGCATCGACTTTCGTCATGATCGCCTCGAGCGACTCGCCGGCGAGGATCATGTCCTTGACGTAGGCGTTCCCCGTCAGGCGGGTGATGAAGTCGTTCGCGAGGAACTCGAACTCATCCGGATACAAGTCGTGCGCCGTCTTCACCATGGCGATGCCGGTCTTGACCGCCTCGAACTTCGTCGGCTCGGTGACGTACACCTCGACGCCGTGCGACAGCTTGCCCGCGTTCTTCGAGAACGTCGGCGTGAAGGAGGCGGCGCGGAACGTGACGCCAGGAAGGTCGAGGTCATTCAACGTCTTGGCGTACTCGTGCGCTTTAATGTACGGTGCGCCAATCAACTCGAACGGCTTCGTCGTGCCGCGGCCTTCCGATAGGTTCGTCCCTTCGAATAACCCGGTCGCCGGATAGACGTTGACCGTTTCCGTCGTCGGCATGTTCGGTGACGGCATGACGAACGGGAGCCCCGTGTCCTCATACAGCATCGAACGCTTCCAGCCTTTCATCTTGACGACTTCGAGGTCCGCTTGAATCTGATATTCCGTTTTGAACAAGCCGGCGAGCTCGCCGACGGTCATGCCATGTTTGAGCGGAATCGGATAGAGACCGATGAAGCTCGAATAGGCCGGGTCGAGCACAGGTCCGTCGACGCGGAGGCCGCCTTGCGGGTTCGGCCGGTCGAGGACGACGAACGGGATGTCGTTCTCGGCCGCTGCTTCCATCGCATACGCCATCGTGTAGATGTACGTGTAGTACCTTGTGCCGACGTCTTGGATGTCGAAGACGAGCACATCGATATCCGCGAGCATCTCCGGTGTCGGTTTCCGCGTCGCCCCGTACAGGCTGTAGACGGGGAGGCCGGTCACTTCATCGATGTATGAGCTGACCGTGGCCCCAGCCTGGGCGTCACCGCGCACGCCGTGCTCTGGACCGTAGAGCGCCGTCAGTTCGAAGCTGTCCGCGTTGTGGAACAAGTCGACGATGCTCGTCATCGACGAGTCGACACCGGTCGGGTTCGTGATTAAGCCGACGCGTTTGCCGTCGAGTAGCGATGTGTCGGACATAAGCCGTTCGACCCCGAGCTCGACTTTTGGCTTCTTCGGCACCGAGTTGGCATCCGTCTCGAGCATGACGAGCGATGAGGTGATGAGCGTCAGGGCAGCGACGCCCCCAATCCATTTCTTCATAAAAATTCCTCCTTCAGAAAATGTAAGCGCTTCACTTATTTAGTTGAAGTGTAGCATTCTGTATTTTTAATTCAATATATTTTATTGAAAATAGGAAATTTTATTTCTCAAAATGATTCATAATACCTAAAAAGAGCCAGACGCGTATACGTCTGACTCGTAAGTGTTAGCGGACGGATAACGCCTTCCAGCCGGTCGCCCTCATGACGGCGCTCACTTGTGACTTCGGGATCACCAAGCGGCCGCGATACGGGTCGTTGATATAGAGGTTATTCTTGTCATAGCCCGTCGCAAGCATGACGTGATAGTTCAAGAAGCCGGTGAACTTTTGGTTCGAGGCCGTGTACCAGTTGAAATAGCCATACGGCGTCTTAAAATCGACGCTCGCCCAGACGATGACCGGGTTCCCCATCGACAGCTCACGCTCAATCGAGGCTAGCCCTTGCCCAGACATGTCTTTCACGGGCCGATATTTGCTCGAGAAACCGATCATGCCTTTCGGATAGATACCATAGTTCCGATACTTGCCGAGCGTGCCTTTCGGGTCGCCGGTGAACATGACGTTCGGGTCGACCCAGCGGTACAATCGATTCTCGTAGCGGGCGTTCCACATGCTTTTCGGCATCTCGCGATAGAGCGTCTCGGCGCTGACGACCCGTCCTTTTTTCTCGAGCGCCATCTTGAGCGAGAAGAACTCGCAGCCGGACGGATAGCCCATCTGGAACTGACGATAGAGCGGGACGTTCATCTTGTAGACGGACAAGGCAGGGGCATAGGCGCCGCGGCTGCCGAACGTGGCGTTGCCGACGCGCTTGTTTTTGTACATGACACCGGACGCATCGAAGAAGTACCAGTTGCCGTTAATCAATTGCCAATCCGTTTTCTTCGTGAGGGCGGGCGCGAAGTATTCGTATTGGGTCGTATACTTCCAACCGGTCTCACGGACGCCGGTCGAATGGAAGTGATACGTCACGCCGTCGAGCGTTTGCTTGCCACGTAACCGGTAACCGTACGTCGGATGCAGGCCGTACACTTTTCCGCCGATCTTCTGGAGACCGTGACGACGTATGCCGTCCGTCCCGAAGAAATAGACGTTCGTCCCGTGCGTCTGCCAACCTGTTGCCATCTTCCCGTTCGTAAGAAATAGATATTTCTGTCCGCTGACGGTGTACATGCCGGTGCGGATGATGCCGTCAGCGAACAGATAATGCCGGTTGTTCGATACGGTCCAGAACCCAGTCAACATGACACCGGTCGAATGGAAGAAGTAGCGTTTGCCGGCGACGGTTTGCCAACCTTTTTGCATCACGCCGTCGACGCCGAACAAGTACGTCTTCCCATCGATCGGTTGAAAACCAGTTGCCATCTTCCCGTCCGGAAAGAGATAGTATCGTCTCCCATCAAGGGAGAGCCAACCGGTGGCGAGGGCGCCGTCTGGATTGAAATAGTATGTAGCCTGCTCGATGAGTTGCCAGCCTGTAACCATGATCCCGTTCGAATCGAAGTAATACGTCTTCCCGTCAATCGTCTGCCACCCGGTCAAAAGCGTCCCGTCCGTCGCCGTGTACACCGTCCCGGCCGGTGTCGTCTCGAACCCGGCCTCGGCGTGAATCGGCAAGAACATGGCGAAACTAATCACCATAACCCACATGTGTCGTTTCATTTGTGTCCCTCCAGCATTCGATAGAATTGGAATTATTTTGTAATCATTCTATACCCGAAATGAAGAGGGATGAACGACTGAAAGGGACCCATTTTTCTAGGACGTCAATCAGGACGATTTGCTCAAAAAGCGCAAGTACTTCGAGGCGAGGAATAGACAGAGACCGACGAGCAACAATCCGCTCAGCAATGCCCAGAGCGGCTTCACGTCAAGCAGAAGCGCTTCCCCGGACAAGCCGCCGAGCCGCCACGGTAACCAGTTCCACTCGAGCCAACTGATGAGGAGCGACAAGACGAGGTGGCCGCCGAGCGTGATGACGAGTGCGACGAGGCCACTTTCGAGCAAGGCAGCGAACAAGAAGAAAATCGAGAGTTGGACGATGAAATGGGCGATCAACAGCCCGGTCGACACGAGGAAGTCTGTCACATCGAACGCATCGAAGAGGATGAACGTATAATACGCGGCCGTTCCTTGTGCGAGTAAAAGCGAGACGGTCGAAAGGAGCGTGTAGTGTCCCCATTTACTGACAACGATGCGCGTCGCCGGGATGTTCAATGATTTCAGCCAGGCGAGCGTACCGAGTGTCCGTTCTTGGCTGAACGTATGCATCGCCGACAACAGGACGACGAGCAGACCGATTTGCCGTAACTGTTCACCGGCCGACAACAGCACCTCGGCCGGTGAAGGCGCGGGGATCTCGATGACGGCGCCTTCCGGCAAATTGCCGCCGGCTGCCAAAATATCGGGTAAGAAGTAGAGCGTGAGCGGCTGCATCGCGGCGAGTAGCATGAGCGCCACAGGCACCCAGATGAGCCGTTTGTTGCGCCACGACTCGTTCCATTCTTGTTTGAAGATGGCGGTCTTCATGCGTTCACCTCCAAGAAGAGCGATTCGAGCGAAGGATGGCCGACGTGGAGCGACTGGAGGCGCAAGTCGTGGTCGAGGATCGTCTTCAAGACGGCTCGCTCCGTCACGTCTTTCGCTGACGTCTCGAGTTCCCACGACGTCCCGGAGCGTGTGACACGAATCACGCCTGGGAGTGCGGTCCAGACGTCCATTGACGTCGGATCGTCGAACAGTCGAAGTTGAATCGATGACTTCGAGCCGAGCAAATCCGTGACCGTCCCTTCCATGAGCAGTTTGCCTTGCCGCAGCAACAGCACCCAGTCGCTCGCCTCTTCGGCGTCGGGCAAGACGTGGGTCGAATAGAGAATCATCCGCTCGCGTTTCAAGTCGCTCAACAGATCGAGCACTTCCCGGCGGCCGCGCGGATCGAGCGCCGACACCGGCTCATCGAGGAGCAACAGTTCCGGATCATGGACGAGCGCTTGGGCGATGCCGAGCCGTTGCCGCATCCCGCCTGATAGTTGGGAGGCGGGGCGGTCGACCGGCTCGAGACCGACGCGGGCGAGCAGGTTCACGGGATCCGGTTTTGTTCCGGTCAGTTCGCCAGCGTACCGGATCGTCTCGACAGGGGTGAGCGATGGATAGAGCGCTGGGCGCTGCGGCAAGTAACCGATACGAATGCTGTCATGACCAATCAGTTTACCAGACGTCGGCGTCGTCACCCGAGCCATCATGTTGAGCAGTGTCGTCTTACCGGCCCCGTTCTCGCCGAGGAGTGACGTACAGCCGGGACGGAGCGAGAAGCTGACGTCATCGAGCGCGGTGAACGTGCCGAACCGTTTCGTGAGATGGTCCACTTTCATCGTTTCGTCCGTCCCCAGAGGAAGTAGATGATTGGCCCGAGGATATTCATGAACAAGATGACGAGTAGCCACACCCACTTCGGCCCGTTCGTCTCATTTCGCTTAAATAGGTCGATTAACGCGAACGTCAGCAAGACGAGCTGTAAAATGAGTAGTGGCAATAAAATAAGCAATAACATGCCAGAATCGTTTGCGATTTCCATATGAGTCCCTCCTTATTCAAAACATTCTTTAACTCCATTCCACATCTGCCGGTCAGTTCCTGTATCGGACACAAAAAATCCCTTTCTCGTGGCGGAGAAAGGGATTTACTCATTTGACGATGATGACAGGGGCGAGTGCACGTTTGGCAAGCTTGTGGCTGACGCTGCCGAGCACGAACTCTTGGAACGCGTTCAACCCGCGTGACCCGACGACGACGTACTCGTAAGGTTCGTGGTTGGCGTACTTGACGAGTTCGACGTCCGGTTCGCCACGAAGCTCGATGTATTCATACTCGATGCCTGCTGACTCAATCAAATCGAAGAGTGGCTGTAGCATCCGCTTTCGTTTCGTCTCGAGGTCGATCTTCCCAGTCGAGTTGAGCGCGGCTTCTTTTGACTCTTTCGCGCTGACGACATGAACGAGATCGATTGTAGCGTCTGACGCCTTGGCGAGTTGAATCGCTTTCTCAAGGGCACGTTTCGAGTGGGCAGAACCGTCTGCCGCGATAAATACCTTTCCCATACAAGTCCTCCTCTTTCACACGATCTCTTTTTAGTATATGCGATTGGCCGACGTGACGGACAGCAAATTCATCAATGTCCGGCGTTCGCATCTTGTTGTTTCAAGTGAAGCGCGAGCGTGTTGAGCAATTTCTCCGAGTCTTTGTTCAAGTTCAACAGTTCCGGCTCGATGCCGAGCGCGCGATATTTGAAGACGACTTTGTCGATGGCGCCGATGGCCGAGTCGTCCCACAGATGCGTGTTCGCGAAGTCGATCGTCACGTGTTTGATGCCGGCTTCCGCGTCTTCTTCAAGGTCGAACCGGTTGACGAACTCGGATGTCGAGGCGAAGAACAGTTGGCCGTTCACCGTGTAGTGGACGTTGTCTTGCTCGACGTTCCGGTCGAGCTCGACTTTCGAAATTTTCGCAGCGAAGAGGATCGCCGCCGTCAAAATCCCGGCGAACACACCGAGCGACAAGTCGTGTGTGATGACCGTCACGAGTACCGTGACGAGCATGACGACCGTGTCTGATTTCTGCGCCGTACGAAGTCCTCTGAGCGACCCCCAATCGAACGTCGCGTACGAGACGAAGAACATGACGCCGACGAGGGCACCGACCGGGATGAGCATCAAGATGTCACTCATCGTCATGATCATGATGAACAAGGCGAGCCCGGCGACGAATGTCGACAGGCGACCGCGTGCCCCGGATGAGACGTTGATGACCGATTGGCCAATCATCGCGCAACCTGGCATCCCGCCGAAGAAACCGGCGACGATGTTGGCGATGCCTTGACCTTTCGATTCGCGGTTTTTATTCGAATCCGTACCGGTCATGTCGTCGACGATTTGTGCCGTCAAAAGCGACTCGATCAATCCGACGAAGGCGAGGGAGATCGAGTAAGGGAGGATAATCAGCAACGTCTCTAACGTCAACGGGACGTTCGGGAATAAAAATTCCGGGAGCGTTGCGGAGATCGTCCCCATGTCGCTAATGTTTTTCGTCTCGAGCCCGAGCGTGACCGCCAAAATCGTCATGACGACGATGGCGACGAGCGGCGCCGGGATGACTTTGTTGATGCGCGGGAACAAGAAGATGATGGCGAGCGATCCGGCGACGAGCGCAAAGATGATCCAACTCTCCCCTTCAAAGTTCGTCAACTGCGCCTGGAAGATTAAAATCGCCAAGGCGTTGACGAAGCCGACCATGACGGCACGCGGGATGAATTTCATTAACCGGGCGATGCCGAAGTAACCGAGCGCGATTTGAATGATTCCGGCGAGTATCCCGGCCGCGAGCAAATACTGCAACCCATAATCGGCGACGAGCGAGACGATGACGAGCGCCATCGCACCGGTCGCGGCTGAAATCATCGCTGGCCGGCCCCCGGCGATCGAGATGACCATCGCAATGATGAACGAGGCATAGAGTCCGACCATCGGATCGACACCGGCGATGAGCGAGAACGCGATCGCTTCTGGGATGAGCGCGAGCGCGACGACGAACCCCGCGAGCACGTCGGCCCGGACGTTGCCGAGCCAATCTTGTCTTACTGTATTTAGTTTTTCCAAAAGAACACACCTCTCTAGATTTTTGACTTTGACCTCCGAGTCTCACGAAGATCAAAACGCAAATTATATGAAGAAAGTGGTCCTGCCGACACCTAGTTTCACAACGTCGTTTATCATACCTAACTTTTTCAGGAAAGACAATTGCTTCTCGTTAAAAACTATGTTAGTTTCATAACGTGAAGGTTATATAACGTTATTGTTATACAGAAAAGGAGAATGAACATGCATACAGCAGAAGAGTTGAGCAAAGTGCTCAAGGTGCTCGGCGACCCGACGCGTTTGACGATGCTCAAGCAGATGCAAGACGGTGAACAGTGCGCCTGCAGTTTCGTCGACTGCTTCGACATCTCGCAGCCGGCCATCAGCCGTCATCTGAAGATGATGCGGCAGGCGGGGCTCCTTTTGGAGCGCCGCGACAAACAATGGATTCACTATCGGTTGAACGAGACGAGCCCATTCTACACGACGCTCGTCGGATTGTTGGATAAAGTCGAGACGGTCGATGCGAATTGCGACTGTGACACCGACTGTGCGATTTAAGGAGGACCCAAAATGAAACTTGAAGTGTTCGAACCGGCGATGTGCTGCCCGACCGGATTGTGCGGTCCATCGATTGACCCAGAACTGACGCGAATCGCGACCGTTCATTATGTGTTAAAACAACGCGGTTTTGACGTCGCCCGTTACAATCTCGCGTCTGAGCCGAACCGTTTCGTCGAGAACAAGCTCGTCCAAGACGAGATTAAGCAGGGTCTTGAGTCGTTGCCGCTCACGCTCGTCGACGGCACGATCTTTAAGCGCGGCGCCTATTTGACAAACGACGAGATCGCTGAACTGACGGGACTACCGGTCACGGCGTTCGCAAAACAAGGCGGAGAGAAGCCGAAAGTGCGCATCACGCTCAAAAAATAAGGAGGATGCTTATGGACCGCTTTAATTTTCAGACGATCGAGCCGACCCGTTACGTGTTTTTGACGGGAAAAGGCGGCGTCGGCAAGACGTCGACCGCCTCAAGTCTCGCGTTGACGCTCGCCGACCGCGGCAAGCGCGTCTTGCTTGTCTCGACCGACCCGGCAAGCAATCTGCAGGACGTGTTCGAGATGCCGCTCGACGAGACGCCGCGCCCTGTACCGGGAACCGCGCTCTCGATTGCGAACTTCGACCCGGAAGAGGCGGCCAAGCAGTATATGGAACGCATGGTCGGACCATATCGCGGCGTGCTTCCGGACGTCGCCATCCAGTCGATGGAAGAACAGCTGTCTGGCGCCTGTACGGTCGAGATCGCGGCGTTCGACCAGTTCACCGAGCTGTTGACGTCAGAAAAGGCGAGGGAGGCGTACGATCATGTCATCTTTGATACGGCGCCGACCGGCCATACGCTCCGGTTGCTCACGCTCCCGAGCGCGTGGGATGAATTTCTCGAGACGAACACGACCGGTGCGTCTTGTCTCGGCCCGCTCGCAGGACTTGCCGATAAGCAAAACCAATACAAGCAAGCGGTTGAGACGTTGTCGAACGGAGAGGAGACGACGTTGCTCCTCGTTGCCCGCCCTGAAGTCTCGACGCTCGTCGAGGCGGCACGTGCCGCGACCGAGCTGCGCGCCATCGGGATCGAGCGGATGCAACTCGTCATCAACGGCGTCGTCGCATTCGACGAAGGGACAGACCGCTATACGAAACGGTTCATCGAACGGCAACAACAAGCGCTCGGTGAACTTCCAGAAGCCGTCGCCCATCTCGAGACGTTCATGCTCCCGTATGCGTACGAGAACTTGGTCGGCGTGCCGGCCTTACGCCGCTGGGTGAACGGGGAGACGGTCGCCGTCCCGGACAAGACGTATGACGCGAGCCGTTACGGCTCGATCGATACGCTCGTCGATGCGATGGAAGCGGACGGACCGAGCGTGATCATGACGATGGGGAAAGGCGGGGTCGGCAAGACGACACTCGCCTCACTCATTGCCGTTGCACTCAGCGAACGGGGCCATGCGGTCCACTTGACGACGACCGACCCGGCGGCGCACGTCGCCTTCACGATCGGCGAGGACGTGCCGTCGACGTTCACGGTCGACGCGATCGACCCGAAAGTCGAGATTGAGAAGTACCGGATGGATGTGTTCCGGGAAGCGGGCGAGATGACGGATGAGCAGCGTTTGATGCTCGAAGAAGATTTACGGTCACCGTGCACCGAGGAGATTGCCGTCTTCCGCGCCTTCGCGAGTCAAGTGGCGAAAGCGAAAGATCGCTTCGTCGTCATCGACACGGCGCCGACCGGCCATACGCTTCTCCTCTTGGACGCGACCGAGAGTTATCACCGGGAGCTCGAACGCTCGACTGGCATCGTCCCGGAAGCGGTTCGTGATTTGCTGCCGAAGCTTCGTGACCCGAAACAGACGCACGTCGTCATCACGACGCTCCCAGAGGCGACACCGGTGTATGAAGCGGAGCGTCTCGTCGTTGATTTAGAGCGGGCCGAGATTCATCCGTTCGCCTGGGTCGTCAACCAATCGTTCACCCCGCTCGACGTGACGAGTAATTTATTGACGGCGAAAATCGCGAGCGAGTCATCGTGGCTTGAACGCGTGCACGCGTATCCGCGCCCGACACTCTTGTCGTGGCAAGAACAACTGCCGGTCGGTTATCCGGCACTATCCCAACTACTCAAGGAGGAAGTCAAATGAACGTGACAAATGAAGCAATCGACTTTATGAAAGTGGCATTGACGGAGGAAGAAACGAAAGCGGTCCGCATCTGTACGGAGGCAGGGTGCTGTGGTCCGACGCTCGGGCTGGTCGTCGCCGCGGCGGAAACGACGGACGACGTCAAAGACTTCGATGGACTCACGTTCGCCGTCGCCAAAGACGCCGAAGCGATGGCGGAGAACGTCACCCTCGACGTCGAATCGACGGAGGACGGCGTGAGCCTCGTCCTTCGCGGTCTGCAACAAACTTGCTAACTAAACATAAATAGAGGTTATTGGAGGAACACATTGTGCAGTGGATTGCTAGTATCATTTTTTTGGTGACGCTTTTCCTCATCATCAAGCAACCGAAAGGCCTCGGCATCGGTTACTCGGCGATGGGGATGGCCGCCGTCGCCCTCATCACCGGCGTCGTCGATTTTAGTGACGTCGGCACGGTCTGGGGCATCATTTGGAACGCGACGTTCACCTTTATCGCCATCATCGTCATCTCGCTCATTTTAGATGAGATTGGTTTCTTTGAATGGGCCGCTCTACATATGGCCCGTATCGCAAAAGGCGGCGGGGTGAAGCTGTTCGTTTATATTACGCTTCTCGGAGCGGTTGTCGCTGCGCTGTTTGCAAACGACGGGGCGGCGCTCATCTTGACGCCGATCGTCCTCGCGATGGTGCGGGCTTTGAAGCTGCCGGACGCGGTCGTGTTGGCTTACGTCATGGCTTCCGGCTTCATCGCCGACACGGCGAGTCTGCCGTTCGTCGTCTCGAACCTCGTCAACATCGTCTCGGCTGACTTCTTCGGCATCGGGTTCGCCGAATACGCGGCCCGGATGGTGTTCGTCAACGTGTTCGCCGTCAGTGGAAGTTTGCTCGTCTTGTACTTGTACTTCAAAAAGGACATTCCGAAACACTATGATGTCTCGAAGCTCGTCGAACCGGCCTCGGTCATTAAAGACCATCGGATGTTCCGTATGTCGTGGGTCGTGCTCGCCCTGCTCGTCATTGGCTATTTCACGAGCGACATCGTCGGGTCCCCCGTCTCCATCGTTGCCGGTATCATCGCTTTGTTCTTCCTGATCATGGCGAACCGTTCACCGGCCGTTCGGACGAACACGGTCCTCCGCGGCGCGCCGTGGGCGATCGTCTTCTTCTCGCTCGGGATGTACATCGTCGTCTATGGTCTGCAAAACGCAGGACTGACACAAGTGCTCGCCAATTTCATCGACTGGTTCGCCGTCAACGCGTTCACAGCGACGTTTGGGATGGGCTTCTTAGCGGCCATCTTGTCATCGGTCATGAACAATATGCCGACTGTCATGATTGACGCACTCGCCATCGATTTGACGAATACGACCGGTCAGATTCGGGAAGCATTGATTTATGCGAACGTCATCGGGTCCGACCTCGGTCCGAAGATCACACCGATCGGCTCGCTCGCGACGCTGCTCTGGCTTCACGTGCTCCGGTCAAAAGGACTCAAAATTGGGTGGGGGCAGTACTTTAAAGTCGGAATTATCTTGACGATTCCGACGCTCGCCATCACCTTGCTCGGCTTATACATCAGTCTATTACTTTATTAAGGAGAGTTTAATATGAAATTAGTCATCATCGGTTCAGTCGCTGCCGGGACATCGGTCGCGGCAAAGGCACGTCGGAATAACGAAGACGCACTAATCACCATCTACGACCGGGATTACGACATCTCGTACTCGGGTTGTGGCATCCCGTATTACGTCGGCGGAGAAGTCGAGTCGCGTGATGATTTGACACCGCGTGACGCGGCGTTCTTTAAGAAACGCTATCAGCTCGACGTGTTGACGCGCCATAACGTGACGGCGATTGACAAAGATGCGCAGACGATCATGGTCGAAAACCTCGAGACGGGAGAGACGTTCACGGACACGTATGATCGCCTCGTTCTCGCCACTGGCGCCTCGAGCATCATCCCGCCGATCCCGGGCGTCGATTCGGACAACGTGTTCCCGATTCGTAACATCCAGAACGCGGAAACGACACGACACTTCGTCGATGCGACGAGTCCGAAACATGCGACCATCATCGGGGCCGGGTTCATCGGGCTCGAGATGGCCGAGCAGCTCAAGCTGCGCGGTGTCGACGTCACGGTCATCGAACGCATCCCGCAAGTGATGCCGCCGCTCGACAAGGATATGGCGTGCCGCGTCGAGGACCATCTCGAGAAGAACGGCATTGAGCTCCTGCTCGGCGAGACGGTGACGGAACTCGTCGGGGACGGGCACGTCGAACGTGTCGTCACGGAGAGCGGCAAGACGATTGACACCGATCTCGTCATCCTGTCGGTCGGCGTGCGGCCGAACACGGAACTCGCCAAGTCCATTGGCGTCAACATCGGAGAGACCGGTGCGATTGCCATCAACGAGCGGATGGAGACGAACGTCGAGAACGTGTACGCGGCCGGTGACGTCGCGGAGAGCTTCTCACTCGTGACCGGGAAGCCGATTTGGCGTCCGCTCGGTTCGACGGCGAACAAGATGGGCCGTGCCCTCGGCGACTTGTTGACGGGCGGCGACCTCGAGCATCGCGGCATCCTCGGAACGGGTATCTTCAAAGTGTTCGGTCAAGCCGTCGCGCAGACGGGTCTCTCAGAGCGTGAGGCGCGTGAGCTCGGTTATGATGTCGAAGTGCTCCACAACACAAAACCGGACAAGCCGGCCTATATGGGCGGGAAAGACTTGACGATTAAAGCGATTGGCGACCGGGCGACGCGTCAGTTGCTTGGTGTTCAAATCGTCGGTTTCGAAGGGGTCGACAAACGAATCGATGTCTTCGTCACGGCGATGACGTTCAAGGCGAAAGTCGATGACTTGTTCCACCTCGACCTCGCCTACGCGCCACCGTTCTCGACGACGAAAGACCCGGTCATGTACACGGGCATGGCGCTCGCGAACAGCATGAACAAATCGGCGCGTCTCATCACGCCAGCCGAACTTCAGAAACGGATCGACGCGGGTGAAGACATGCAAATCATCGATACGCGGAAAGCGGCACAGTTCGAGAAGGCATGCGTCGACTGCGCCGTCAACGTGCCGCTCGGTGATTTACGTGCGGCGGCCAAAGACATGGACAAGAACAAGCCGACCGTCGTCTACTGTAACGGCGGGGTGACGGGGAACGCGGCGCAAAACGTGCTTCGTAACCTCGGGTTCACCGACGTGTACAATTTGTCAGGCGGCAACAAGAACTATCAATTGTTCAAGAAGTACGGGAACTGAGCCAGACGGCGTCCGAGTGATTCGGGCGCCGTTTTTTGTTGTAAGATAAGCATGGAAGGTGGTGCGTCACTTTTGGAAGTTGAACAGATTGTGAAGGCGACAAAAGAAATATACGGTGAGACATCAAACATCTATGTTGGTTACGGACGGACGAAGCTCGTTTCTTTTTCGTATGGAGATCCTTTGACGGAAGAAGAGATTGAGCGATTCGAAGAGAAGACGAAGTGGGGCGTCCCGGAGGCGTTCCGCAACTTTTTGAGGTTACATAACGGGGCGGTATTATTTGATGATCCAGAATACGGGGGTGGTCCTGAAATCTTGTCACTCGATAATATTGTGTTAATGAATCGGTTTTATAAGTTATGGCCTAATTCTTGGTATCCAATCGTTGATTTACATGTTTCTGTTATCTTGATTGATTCCGAACGTGTCAAAGCGGGCCGTGATGATTATTTGATTTGGATGTGGAAAACAGGGGCGATTGAGGATGCGCAGTATCTCAATGTAGAGTTCACTGTTTGGTTAGATCGCTTTATCGTCACACATGGGGAAGATTTCTGGCTTTGGTGAGGTGATTGATATGAACTATAAAGTACTCCATGAAAAGTTCGAACGACGAAAGCAGTGGCTCGTCTTCGAAAAAGAAGAGGTCGTTCGCCGTCTGCTCGTCCGTTACAAGGCGCGCATCATCTCGAAGACGGACATCATGGACTTGGTGAATGACGACCAACTGTCGTATCCGCACATCTTTTGCTGCATCACGATTGACGACCCGGCCGTCCTCGCGAAGATCTTCAACGCGAAAGAACGAGCGGACTTTAAGTGGGAACGTGACGACAACGCGCGGCGAGGCATGGTGTATAAGCATAAGGACGAGGCGCATCGACGCTACAACCAATTGATTCTCGACGAGCAAGAGGGGCGACGGCTCGATATCGTACTCGAGAGTCAGGACGGCATTCACGTGACGAGGTTTTTGACGCGAAGCATGTGTGAACATGTCGGGTCTTATATTTTGGCACATGTGGGCGGGGCGCAGTTCACTGGCCGTATCCCGAGGGCGCTTTGGGCGAACGACTGGACGGATGATGAAATCAAGTTAGGTTATCGTTGGTATTTAGAGTCGTTGGATGAGTTCAATAAGCTATAAGAAACCCCCGGTGCGCCGCCGCATCGGGGTTAGTTCGCCTTCAATTCATTCCATTTGCCGAGCCGATTGCGGCCGCTCCGTTTGGCGACGTACAAGCCGATGTCCGCTTTCTTGATGAGTTGCGTCGATGTGACGACTTTTGCCTCTGATGTGCTCGCGACACCGATCGAGACGGTGAGGTCGACCGAAGAGCCGTCCGGCAAGAAAAACGGTGTCTCGGAGATTTGCCGTAAGTAGCGTTTGCCGATGACGAACCCTTGCGACAAGTTGCAGTCGGCCAACAGCACGGAGAACTCTTCGCCTCCGTTGCGACACACCATGTCGTCGGCTCGTGCCGTCTCGGCCAAACGATGCCCGAGTTCGATCAAGATGGCGTCCCCGGCGTCGTGGCCGTATGTATCGTTAATCGATTTGAAATGGTCAATGTCGAGTAGGAGCAAGGCGACGTCTTGCGGACTCGTGAATACTTCTTCGTCGACCCGTTTCATCTCTTCATCGAAACGCCTCCGGTTGCCGAGTCCGGTGAGCGCGTCGGTGAAGGCAGCTTCCTTATATTTTGTGATGAGCCGCTCCGACCGTTGTATCTTGCGCATCCCGCCGTAAACAATATGGAGGACGAACCCGGCCGAATAGCCGATGAGGACGAACGCAATCAAGGACAAGAAGTACGTCGTAGAGTGGTCGTAATTGCTGAAATTTAACATTGATAACGCGCTAATAAAGACGAGACTGATTGCATTGACGATGCGAATATCACGTGTCGGTTTAATGCGTTCCCGTAGATGCATATAGACAATCGATCCACCGGCAGCGAGCGTGTAGTCGAGGAATGTGATCATTAGCAACGTCTCCGACAAGATGAACGGCAAGACGAGGATGCTCGCGACGTATGTGATCCGTATCCCAGGCAAACCGAAGTAAAGTGCCGCAATGATAAGCGGGACAAAACCGTATTGGAAGTCGGCCTGGGCGTTCCAGAGCACGCCGTGCAATGTAATCAAAATGGACAGTCCGGCGAGTAAAAAGGAAATCGTCACTTGGCGCCGGATCGGCAGTTTCGTCGTGAACCCGAGCTTCGTGACGCGGGAGATGATATAGAGGCCGACGAGCAGAAGACTCGCGTTGGCAATCAAGTTGTTGATGAGATTCGTGAATGACATGAGCTGAAAATTCCTCCTCTAACTTCTATATAGAGTCCAAGCGAGCGAAAATGCAATCGTTTTCTATTTGGAAAATGAAGGAGGTTTTCTAACCGATGGTGTGAAGTGGGAATCGTTAGGTGTTAGATTAGAAAAACATTGAATTCCCAAAAGGAAACGTTTACAATTTTTGTGTAAGCGTTTTCTCAAATTTCATGCTACAAGGAGGGACCCACATGGTCAACAAACAATGGAAACCCGTATGGGCAGTTGTGCTAACGTTTGCACTAATTCTGTCAATGTTTCCGATGTCAGCGTCAGCCCTCGATAAAGGAAAGTCGACGTTAGTCGTCGTCCACTATCAAGAGGCGCCTGGCAATCAGACGGATTGGAACTTATGGCTTTGGGCGAATGGCCCAGATTATTTCCCGAACAAAGGCTTCGCCTTCAACGGTGAGGACGACTTCGGCAAGGTGGCGGCCTACGAATTCCCGGTCGATTCACCGGAACGACTCGGTCTCATCGTCCGCACGGACAATTGGGACAAAGACAAAGGGTCTGAGAACGACCGCTTCATCACGAGCGACATGATTAAAGACGGCGTCGCCGAAGTGTGGATCAAGTCGGGGGACTCGAAGATTTACACGTCGAACCCGGACGGGGACACGGCGAAGACAGAAGTCGACATGAAAGTACACTATTTCCGCTATGACAATACATACACGGACTGGGGTCTTTGGACTTGGCCGGACGGCGGAGATGGCCAGAGCATCGCGTTCGACGAGACGGACGAGTTCGGCGCCGTGGCGAACGTGAAGTTCGCGAATCCGGACGCGAAGAAACTGATCGGTCTCATCACGAAAAAAGGTGAGTGGGCCGAGAAAGACGGCGAAGACCGCTTCGCCCTCAGCACGGCGAAAGAGATTTGGCTCGTCGAAGGCGAGTCGACGATTTACTATTCGGAGCCTGAAATCGATCGCTCCCCGAAAATCGTAGGATTCGAGGCGACGACGTTCCGCACGGCGAAGCTCACGCTCAACCGCGCGATTGACGCATCGTTCGCGAACGAACTGAAAATTAGCGGGGCGAACGTGAAATCAGTCGAGGTGACAGGTGACAAATCGGTCACGGTCCACTTAAACGAGGACATCGATTTGACGAAAGTCATCACGGCGACGCACCCGACGTTCGGGGAACGCGTGCTCCAAGCGGGCGACGTGCTCCGTTCACCGGAGTTCGACGCGAAGTACGCGTACGACGGCAAGCTCGGCATCACGTATCAAAAGTCGAAGACGAACTTCGTCTTGTGGGCACCGACGGCCCAAGACGTCAAACTCGAGCTTTGGAACATGCCGAAAGACCGTCCGGCAAACGATCAAGACATCAAGAAGACGATTCAAATGAAACGTGGGGACCGCGGCACATGGGTCGCGGAAGTGCGCGGTGACCTCGACGGCATCGGCTACACGTATAGCGTCAAGCACGCCTCGGGCAGCATCCGTGCGGTCGACCCGTATGCGACAGCAGTCGGCGTGAACGGCGACCAAGGGGTCATCGTCGACTTGAAAGAGACGAATCCGAAACGCTGGAACAACATGAAACCACAGTTGAAGCAATCGACGGACGCGATCATTTACGAGACGCACGTCCGTGACTTCTCGATCTTCGACGTGACGTCGAATACGTACGACTCAGGCATTCGCCATAAAGGCAAATACCTCGGTGTCGTCCAACCTGGTACTCGCTTGATTGAGAATGGCAAGAAGACGAACACGAAGACAGGGCTCGACCACGTCAAAGATTTAGGCGTGACGCACGTCCAGTTCATCCCGGTGTACGACTATAACACGGCATCGGTCGATGAGACGAACCCGGACGCGAAATACAACTGGGGTTACGATCCGAAAAACTATAACGCGCCGGAAGGGTCGTATTCGACGAACCCGTATGACGCGAAAGTTCGCATCATGCAATTGAAAGAGATGATTCAAGGGCTCCACGACCATAACTTGCGCGCGGTCATGGACGTCGTCTACAACCATATGTTCGATGCCCAGGCGTCGAACCTTCACAAAATCGTTCCTGGCTATTACTACCGTTACACGGCAGGCGGCGATTTCGCGGACGGGACCGGCGTCGGGAACGACACGGCCTCGGAGCGGAAGATGATGCAAAAGCTTATCGTCGACTCGACGGTGTACTGGGCAACCGAGTATAAGTGGGACGGGTTCCGCTTCGACCTCATGGGTATCCATGACGTCGACACGATGAACAAAGTCCGCCAAGCGCTCGACAAGGTTGACAAGTCAATTCTCGTCTTCGGCGAAGGCTGGGACCTCGGCACACCACTCGACCCGGCATTGAAAGCGAACCAAAAGAACGCCTACAAGATGCCAGGCGTCGCGCACTTCAACGACAACATCCGTGACGGCTTGAAAGGCAGCGTCTTCATCGATACGGACAACGGCTTTATCAACGGCAAAGACGGCCTTGAGAACCGCATCAAGACCGGCATCGTCGGGGAAATCGATTACAACGCGGACATCAAAGGCTTCACGAAGCAACCGACGCAAGCGATCACGTACGTCGAGGCGCACGACAACCATACGCTTTGGGACAAGCTCGAGCTCACGAACCCGGAGACGTCGGAAGCGGACCGGACGAAGATGCACCGTCTCGCCTCGAGCATCCTCTTGACGAGCCAAGGGACGACGTTCATCCACGCCGGCCAAGAGTTCATGCGGACGAAAGAAGGCGACCACAACTCGTACAAGTCGCCTGACCGCATCAACCAGATGGACTGGAAACGCGCCGCCGACCGGAAGGCGGACGTCCAGTACATGAAAGGGTTGATCGAGATGCGTAAAGCCAACCCAGGCCTTCGCATGACGGAGGCGAAAGACGTCAAGAAAAACGTCAAGTTCTACCGTTCTGAGCCGAACGTCATCACGTACTTGATTGACGACAAGGCACCAGGCCAGAAGAAAGATTTGTTCATCACACATAACGCCAACGCGAAAACGGTCAAAGTGAAGCTCCCGAAAGGGCAGTGGAACGTGATCGTCGACGGCAATCAGGCAGGCACGAAGACGATTAAACGCGTCTCGGGCTATGTCGAGGTGCCGGCGTACGCGACGGTGGTCGTGAAACAACCGTAACGCTCGAACCCGTGGGACAGCCGTCCTTCGGGTTTTTTCGTGGATATAATGTGTCTAAAATGTGAACCGGGAGTGATTTTACTTGTGTATCGAATCGTGACATTCTGTTGGATTTATGTATTAACCATACAACATTAACCTTATTTTCAAAAAAGAATACTAATATTGGTTAGCTTGTCTTATATAATGAAGATAGTAAGCAATATTTGTGACATTTGTCACGCCGGGGAGTGGTGAACATGGGCTTCTTCCGAAATTGGAAGCACGCATTGGAATCGAACGTTGAACAACTTGAACGGGGCGAACGAATCAACCTTGATCCGCTTTTATTGGATCAATATCCAGACGCTGTCTACGTGCTCGATCGAGAGTTGACGTTAATTGACTCGAACGAGAAGTTGTCGCTTTTATTCAACGGAGAGGAAGTGCGGTTTCTTCAGTCGAACTCATGGTTGGACCGCGAAGAACGGGTACGGATATGCAACTATCATGCCCGCGCTCTCAACGGGGAGACGGTGCATTACGAGCTAAAAACACAAACGTCTAACGGGCGGGTGACACACTTTTCCGTGACAAACACGCCGCTTTATTCCGGACGCGTCATTACCGGACTCTACGGCGTGGTCAAAGATTTGACGACACAGACTGAACTTCGGGAGAACTATAACCGATTGAAAGTGAGTCGTACGCTGTTCGAGCGAATCCCCGGGCTGATTTTGATTGAATTGAACCTTGAGACCGGAGACTTTTATCATTCCCCGCAAACAGGGGCACTGCTCGGTTTGACGAAACGTCAACTCGGTGAGATGAAACGGGAGCATTTCCGCCAATTGATACATGAAGAAGAGCGGGGCACGTTTGCATCGGCCATCGAGACGTTACTGAAGGATCCGGAACGGTTTGAATATGAGACGCAATTGCGTGTCCTCAACCCGAAGACGAGAAATTACATCGAGCTCATCGTGAAGGTTGGCGTGTCAAAAGATCGCAAGACCGTCACGTGGGCGATGTTCGATGTGACGAACTTGTCAAAAGCGGAAGAAGAACTGACGAAAGAACGTTCGAAAGTAAGACAGCTTTGCGAAATCGTCGACTCGGTCATCTTCGAGCGTCACTTCGAGACGAAGCGGTTCAAGTTTTTGACTCCGGGCTTCTCACTCATTTTCGGCTATACCGAAGAGCAGTTCAATGCGCATCCGGACTTTTGGCAGAAAGTCGTCGTTCCGGACGATGTGCCGAAAGTCAATCAAGCGCGGGAAGTCACATTGAGCGGCAAGCCGTCGACGTTCTCGTACCGCATCTTCGCCAAGGGTGAGGTCAAATGGATTGAAGAGAACCGGGAGCCAATTTTTTCCGAGTCCGGGGAAGTCGTCGGCTTTCGAACACTCGTCAAAGACATCACACAACTGAAAGCACAACAAGAAGAAATTTGGCGGCTCGCCTCGCTCGACCCCATCACGAATATGCCGAACCGAGAGTCGATTACTGAATCGGTCTACCAGTTGACGCGTAGACGTGACCCATTCACCTTATTGTCGCTGTCGTTCAATCGGATTGCCGAAATCAACCATACGTTCGGTTACGAGCTCGGGGACAAGTGGCGCATCGCGACCGTGAACCAATTGATTCGACGATTACCAAAGGATGCGTTGCTCGGCCATTTGGACGCCGATAACGTGTTAATCATCTTGCCGAGGCGGATGGAGGACCCGGAAGTGATCACACTCGGTAAGACGCTTGGGAGTCTGTCGACGTATCGTTTTCGGATTGACGTCTACGACTTGTTCGCCAGAGTTTCGATAGGTGTGAGCCGCTTCCCAGAAGACGGGGCACAGGCGAGCGAGCTGATTAAACATGCCTGTATCGCGATGAACCGGGTCGATAAAAAAGTCGGGACGCAACTTGAGCTATACTCGTCACAGATGGATATCGAGTCGCTCAAACGATACGAACTTTTGCGCGACATGCGCGGGGCGTTGAAAAATAACGAATTTTATCTCATGTATCAACCAAAAGTGAACGCCTGGACCGGACAAATCGTCGGGGCGGAGGCGCTCATGCGCTGGACGCATCCGACGTGGGGATCAATCTCACCGGCAGAGTTCATCCCGCTCGCCGAGGAGAGCAATCTACACCTCGATTTGACGAACTGGCTCATCGAGGAAGTGTGCCGTTATTTGGCGTCGCTCAAACGCAAAGTCCCGATCTCGATTAACGTCTCGGCCAAGTACTTGTACCAAGAACATTTCGAGCATGTGCTTGAAGATATGCTCGACCGTTTCAACATCCCGCCGAGTTACCTCGAGGTCGAGATTTCCGAGACGTCGTTACTCGAGGACGCCCAACAGATTACAGAGGCGTTCAAACGGTTGAACGACCTCGGTGTCCCAATCGCGTTCGACGATTTCGGGAAGGGCTACTCGTCGCTTGCATACTTGCAGGCGTACAGTGCCCAGACGATCAAAATCGACCGTGTCTTCGCCCATAACGTCAACCAGAGTCGAAAAGCACAAGGTATCATTCGAAGTCTACTCCTCATCGCCGAGGAGTTCGGCATGAACGTCGTCGTCGAGGGGGTCGAAATGATGGATGACTTGCTTCGACTTCGTGAGTTCGGCTGTCACGTCATCCAAGGATACATTTTCAGCCGACCGTTGAAAATCGACGAGTTCGAACAAGCACTCGAGCTTGGGACGTTGACCCCGATCGAAGAATATGTCGAGACCGTCCAAGCATCAAGCCGATTGATTCACGCCGGAATCACAATCACCCGGTTGCGCAATCAAACGGTGGCCGTCGGAACGTCGCCAATCGTCATCATGCGGCGAGGATTCAAGACGATTGCCTTTTATGGGTCGATTCGACTGCCCGTCGACAGTGACCTCACGCTCGTCATCTTGCTCGACGACGGAGGACCGCCGTTCTCGATTCAAGTGAAGCGATTGACGGAGCTCGCGAACGGATTGTATCAATATGAGGCGTTCTATGAACAGACGGTTGAGCTTGAGAAGCGCCTCACGTCGCTCGAGAGCGAGAAGCCTCGCGGGTTCACGATTCAACATTCAAAAGATTTGGTCGAGAAAAGCGAATAATTGGAGCGAGCCGATTCGGGCTCGCTTTTTTCGTATGTCACGGGTGGAAAAGGAAGGTGCAAATCCTTTACTATGGAAAGGACAGATATGAAGAGGAGATAGACATGATGGTACAGGCAGCACGAGACTTTTTCTCACAATTGACAGGAGACCAGACGGAACGATGGATGGAAGTGGAGACGGAAATCAATCGGACGGGCACGTATACGCTGACGACCGAAGAGTTGACGGAAGGGGCGAAGCTCGCCTGGCGCAACTCGAACCGTTGCATCGGCCGGCTATTCTGGCAGACGCTCCACGTGCGCGACGCCCGGGACGTGACGACGTTTGACGAGGTGTTCGACGCGCTCGTCGCACATCTCCGTTTCGCCACGAACGGCGGCAAAATCCGCTCGACGATGACCGTTCTCCCAAACGAATTTCGTCTTTTGAACAGCCAGCTCGTCCGCTACGCCGCCTATGAGACGGCGGAAGGGATCATCGGCGACCCGTTGTCGCTCAACATGACGAGACAAGCCGAACGGCTCGGATGGCGCGGTGCCGGGACGGCGTTTGACGTGTTGCCACTCCTGATTACGGACGGGCAAGACGTACGGCTATACGAATTGCCGGACGACGCGGTGCTCGAGGTCGAGATTCGCCATGACGACTACGACTTGTTTGACGGGCGGACCATCAAATGGCATGCGGTCCCTGCCATCGCCGACATGGAGCTCGAGATTGGTGGGCTCCGCTTCACGTCGGCGCCGTTCAACGGCTGGTACATGGAGACCGAGATTGGGGCGCGCAACTTGGCCGACGCCGACCGTTATGACTTGTTGCCAATCGTCGGTACGTCGCTTGGGCTCGACACGACGAAAGAGCGGACGCTTTGGCGCGACCGCGCGCTCGTCGAGCTGAACGTCGCCGTCTTGCAGTCGTTCGAGCGGTCCGGCGTGACGATTGTCGACCATCATACGGCGGCCAAACAGTTCAAGCGGTTCGAGAAAAACGAGACGGACGCGGGACGTGACGTCACGGGGCAGTGGAGCTGGCTCATCCCGCCGCTCTCACCGGCCGCGACGCACGTGTTTCACCAACATTATGAGGACCGGATCGTGACGCCGAACTTGTTCGCCCGTTCCGGCTGCCCGTTTTCCGCGTTTCAAGCGAAGCCAAAAGAGGAATTGAAAGGCTAGAACCGAAACGAAAGGATGATGAACGTGGCAGTCCCAATCTGGAAGCGTGCCGTCGCCAGTCAAATCGACCAACTCATTTTTCAGACACCGGCCAAACTGATTGAAAAATCGATTCGCAAAACAATTTGGCCCAAAAAAGAAGTGAAGCGTTATTACTTACCGACGCTCGTTACAATCGCCGGAGAAGTATACTTCCTCTTAAATCGGAACGGCCAGACGATCGGTGACCAGGTCGTCGGCATCAAAGTCGTCAGCCAAGACGGCCGTCCGCTCTCGCTCGAACAAGTCGTGAAACGGACGCTCTATAAAGACGTCGTCTACCCGGCGACGCTCGGGCTCCCACTCCTCCGGGCGCTCCAACAGATGAAGTCGAACAAAGACGTCGAACTTCCGCACGACGAGTTCGCCCACACGAAACTGATTTCGACAAAATGACTCGGGCAGGACGATGCGAATCGTCCTGCTTTTTTCATCAGGCAAGTGGCGCCTGAAATCATGTATAATGAGAGAAGACAAATTAGAACGACCACTGGAGGACTTGTACTTATGACAAAAATCGCATGGATCACAGATAGTATGGCCAACTTCTCGAAAGAGGAGGCGGCGACGCTCGGCGTCGAGATCGTCCCGATTCAATTGATTGTCGACGGCAGCGGCTATAGCGAGACGGACTTGTCGCTTGAAGACTTGCACCGCTATATGATTGAACAAAAGAAAGAGGCGAAGACGTCACAACCGATCTTCGGTGACTTCATCGCCCGCTATGAGCGGCTGAAAGAAGACGGCTACGACTGCGCCATCGCCGTCCACTGCTCGAACGGGTTGAGCTCGACGGTGAAAAATTCGAGCGCAGCGGCCGAAGCGGCCGGTTTCAAGGTGTTCACGGTCGACTGCCACGCCGCGCTCGAGGCGCAACAAGAGCTCGTCCGCCTTGGACGTGCCGCTGAAGAAGAAGGGAAGTCTCCAGAAGAGATCGTCGACTTGCTCGAGGCGTGGCGCGACAAGAAGAACTTCTTCATGATTATCGGCAACATGGAGACGATGCGCCGTGGCGGCCGTGTCTCGTCAGGCGAGCTCTTCCTCGCCAACATCTTGAACATCAAGCCGATCATCACGCTCGATGAGACGGGGAAAGTCATCCCGTTCAAAAAGGCGCGCTCGCTCAAGAAAGCGTACGCCGAGATGGTGACCGAGCTCGAACGCCGTCACGCCGCGAACGGAGTGAAGGACAACCGTGTCTTCGTCCAGACGGCGCTCGCTCCGTCGATGCAAGACGACCTCGTCGCGCTCATCGAATCGAAACTGCCGACACTTGACGTCGTGCGCACGCGCTTCTGCCCGTCGATCGCGGTCCATGCCGGCTTCGAGACGGTCGGTGTGCTCTGGCTCGACGCGTAACGGAAGGAGGGATGGATATGGAAAGCGTGACGACCCTTGACGCCTTGAACGAACGGATCAGAGAAGCGGACCAGCTCCTCGTCTACGTCTCGCACCCGGGATGTAGCGTCTGCCATGCGCTCAAGCCGCAAGTCGAAGACATGCTGACCGCGTTCCCGCAAATCGCATCCGTCGCAATCGATTCGGACGAAGTGCCCGACATCGCCGGCGCGTACTCGATTTTCACCGTGCCTGTCGTCTTATACTTCATGAACGGAAAAGAGATGCTCCGCCGGGCCCGGTTCGTGCCAATCGGCGAGTTGACCCACCAACTCGAACGAATTCAAGAGATGCGTAAGTAATCCGCAGGCAGACGCCTGTGGATTTTTTTGATTGTCGCACCACCTCATCGGGAATCGGTAAGAGAGTCACGTCGGACGTTCAATGGAGAAATGGGGAATCGATTATGCACATGCTGCGCCACTCGGAGTGGGCGGATACGAAGCTCACGCTCCACCTCGTGTCACAAATTTTAGGGAAAATTAAACTCGGGCTTGCCCCGCAACAGCCGCAATGGGCCCACGTCACGTTACCGCTCACCGTGAGCGGCTTCTCGACCGGACCGCTCTATAGCGGGGGCAGGTGGTTCGAGATTGAAGTCAATGTCCTGATCTCAGAAATCACCGTGCACGTCGAGGGTAGTCGAGCGGTCATCCTGCTTGCCGACGGGACGTCCATCAAATCGTATTACGACGCCATCGTCTGGGCGCTCGAGTCGTCTGGCGTCACGGTCAGGATCAATCCGAAATCGCAAGAGATGGCCGAGACGTGGTGGCTCGACCGAAACGAGACGCCGCTCGCCTATGATGCCGATGCGGCGCAAAAAGGACTCCAGTTGTTCCGTGATGCGGCAAGGGAACAAGCAATGTTCCTCGCCCCGCTCCGGTGCCGGAAAGTGATGCCGGCCTTGTTCTGGGGCACGTTCGACGTCTCGTCACTCATCGTCTATAACGCACACGAACCGTTCCCGAAAGATTTGGTCATCGAGCAGGCGGCGTTTGACGAGCCGATGATTGAGTTCGGCTTTTGGCTCGGGGATGCGTCCGTCGACATGCCGACATTTTTCATTTTGCCGTATCCGTTCCAATATACGGAACTTCCGTCGGAGCGGCTACAACCGGCGGACGCCTACTATGACGCCGCGATGAGCGAATGTTTCTTGTCACTCGAACATACAGCAGACGGGGACGTCCAAGATTTCTTCCGTACGTCGTTCGATTTTTTGAGCGAGCGGCTAGGGTGGGAAGGATGCGACCATTATTTTTTACCGCTCAAGATGCCCGCGCAGTCGCAACAAGAGCCCACGGACGAAAGTCCGTGAGCTCTTGTTTAGTTTAATGTGCGATAGCGCGTCGTTCGACCGTTTCCGACGCGGGTCACTTTTCGTTCGGCAATCAACTGTTCGATGAGTTTTCGGACAGTCCCTTTACTTTTATTTAAATAAGCTTCGAGTTCTTTTGTCGTGAATTCAGACCGTTGACTGAGCCAGTGTTCGAGTTCGTTTTCGTCAGCGTCTGGTGTCGTTCGTTTTTGTTTAGGCAACGTCATGACAAAAGCGTTCGGACTCGTAGTCCAGTATGGTCGTTCGAGACTTTCTTTGTAACTTTCTTTGATTCGTTGTAACCCGGTGCCGTAACTTTCAATCCATTTCAGTCGATACAATACATTGGCCAACATTGGATTTCGGCTTTGGGAAATACCTAAATCAATATCTTCGAGCGTTAAGCCTTTTACGAGTCCGCCTACCGAGACGATTTCGATTCGGTTTTGGAATAAATGAATCAACGTACTGCCACTAAAACTATAATCGCGATGTGTGACGGCGTTTACAAGAGCTTCTCGCAAAGCAGGGCTCGGATAACTCTCGGTCTCGATTCGATTTAACCCGACAAAGCGTGCTGACGTTGCATTGTTTAGGCTGAGGTACTCATAGACGGATTCGACTTGTGCAAGAATGGAGCCGCTAAATTCTTTGCGATCTTGAAATTCTAGTTTGTCATTTCCTAGGTAGCGAGCACACTTGATTGAGTGTTCACATTGGTCAGAAAGAAGAAGTCCTAAATTTGTGTAATAATCATCATCGGTCAAGAGACCGAGTGTACGCTGTTGCTCCGCGCCAAACTTGACTTTGGCTTGATTGAAAACGTGAGAAGCTTCCTCAAAAGTCAAATCTTGTTTTAGGCTACGCATCGTTTCAAAGTTCGTTCCATCCGACTCGATAATCATTTGACGAATGTTTTCTTCCGATGCATTAGTCACAGATGTACCGTACCGGATGAAGACACCCGACGATTTCATGCCTTTCTTTTTCAAATGATATGGGCGTCTTGTCCCTCGGGACACAGCTATTTTTATGACCTCTTTTTCGTCTAGTTCTATAACTTCTAGATATAAGTGGACAAGAATATCTGGTTGAATGTTGTCATGCAGTTTGTTTGAAACTGCTTCGAGTGTTTTATGCGCGTCAGGGACACCGGTTACTGTCCCATCATCTTCAATCCCGATATAAAGGACGCCGCCCTGCGTATTGGCAAACGCAATTACTTCATGAACGACAGCGTCAGTAAGTTCTCGTTTGAACTCAACCGTAGGCGATTCTTTCATAGGATTCACCTCTAATCTATTATTTGTATAGATAAATTATAATCGATTATAATCGATTAATCAAAAAAGATTGATTTGGATGGAAGTCCAAATCAATCATCTAAATTAGCCTTCTGTTGTCTGCGGTACGAGGTAAATCAAGCCGAACGGGTTGTGGAGCAAGTTGTCAATCGACGTGCGTTCGTCTTCACCCATCTCGACCGTGAACGTTCTGCCGTCATCGAAGGCGAAGCTGTCGCCGTCGCCGAACATCGAGCCACCTGAAATCAAGTGGAAGTTGAACGAATGGATGACGTGAATCGCATCTTCGACGTCAAGCGTCGACGGGACGGCGACGTCGGCTTGACCGAACGCTTTCATGCCCCACGACATGTAGGCCGTCTCCTCTTCAGTGATAGCCGTGAGGAGCGAGTAGTCGAGGGCGAGGTCTTCTTCTTTCGACTCTTGCCACTCCTCTTTCGAGTAGGCGACGCCTGCCGTCTCGACCATGACACCGAGGCCGCCCGCGTTCAAGAGCGCGTTCGCCGCACGACGGGCCGCCGCGATGTCCGACACGTCGTTCACATCGACGATCAAGTAGACGATGTGCGTGTGACGGGCCAGTCCTTTCGCGATTTTTGGCGTGAAGCCGCTCGTGCTCGCATGAATCATCGCCTCGGCGAGCGCCGGGTCGCGTTCGATGACCTCGACCGTGAACGCTTTACCGGTCTCGTCTTCAAGTAGCAATAGACCTGCCATCGTGTAGCCTTCGCTATGTAAACTGATTTGTTCGTTGACTGCCTCGGCCGATGACCAGTTTCCTGGGATGGCGAGCAACACTTGTGTACGGTTCATATGAATCATCCTTTTCTGCAAATAGTCAGGCCCCTCATGCGAGAGGCCCGGTCTCTTCTCTTATTATGCCCTATTTCGGGACAAATTATTCTTGATACGTCTTCAATACTTCTTGGAGCGGGATATTGTCGATTTTGCGGCGGCTGATGAACGTGCTCGCGAAGAAGAGGAGCGTCACCGCGCCGAGCGTATACACCAGGTAAATCCACTCGAACTCGAGCGGCAGGACGAGTCCGTAATCTTGTGCGAACAAGACGATGATGAGCCGAAGGACGAGGAGCGCGATCGGGATACTGAGGAGCGCCGAGACGAGCGCATAGACGAAATAGCTGTCGAGAATCATCGATCGGACCTCACGTCGGTCGTAACCCATCACTTTCAAGAGCGAGATGACGTAATAGTTTTTTTCGACCGTGAGCGCGGTCAGGACGAACAGGATGCTGAACGCGATTAACGCGGAGCCGCCGATCATGACGTTCATCATCAAGTTCATGTATTCGTTAATCGATTTGGACTGGTCGATCAAGCTGTCACGCGACAAAATCGTCGGATAGTCGGTCTCGTCCGGTCGTTCGGTCGCATAAATACCGTTGAACAAGTCGCGTGACGTCCCGTCCGACAACTGTTCGCTGAGCGCTGTGCGGGCCAAGTAGACGATGTCACCCGCATACTCGTCGGCGATGCCGCGAATCGGATACGACAACGTCTCGTTGTCAACGGCGACCTCGAGCGTGTCCCCGGCCTCGAGACCGAGCTTCAAGGCGAGCGAGGCGCTCACGATGACCTCTTCTGAGGCGGGCGTCAAGTCGTTCCCGTCTCGGTCCGTCAGTCGATAGAGCGTGGCCGTGTCGTCGAGTCCTTTCAGCGTGACGAGCTTGTCTTCGACGAACGCGAACGGATAGGTGAGGAACGGCTCTTGCCCGTCGCGAAGCGTAGGTTGCGTCGTCGTGTACGCCTCGTACGCGTAGTCGGCCTCGTTCAATTCGCCGACCGTCATCCGATCGACGGCCCCGTTCATCATGAGGGCGAAGACGATGAGGAGCGTCGAGAAGAGAATACCGAAAAAGAAGATGATGAAGCTGCCCGTGCTCTTGACGGCGTATAAATATTTGAACTTCGTCTTACCACGTGCGTTTCGAAGCAGACGGCTGACGATGCGGCTGAGACGGTTGAGCGACACGTTGTCGCGAGGTGAGAGGAGCGCGAGCGCGCTCTCACCCATCAATTTATAAATGACGGCCCCGGCGACGAGCGTGAAGAAGAGGAGCGGGGCGAAGACGGCCGTGAGAAAGACGAGCGGGCTTTGGGCGATGGTGATGGACGGCAATAGATAAAAATCGAGATATAGGTCTTTGAGCGGGTCGGCGAAATAGAGGCCGAGGAAATAGCCGACGACGAGCATGACGGTCGCGAACAGCAAGATGAGCACCAAATACGGTAGGGCGATTTGGCGTCGACTGTAACCGATCGCTTTCAACAGGCCGATTTGACCGCGCTCGGCCTCGAGCATGTTCGAGATCAAGATGGCGACGATGATGACGGCGATGGAGACGATGAAGAGGCTCAAGCCGAGCGCCATCGCTTTACCGGACGAGATCTCACTATAGATGGCGCCACTACGCATAATGTTTTCCGTCTCCATGACCGAGATGACGAACGGGAGGTCGACGTCCGTTTGGACCGTCTCGTCCGTGACGCCCGCGAGACGGAACGATTCCGTCCCGCTCAGCGTTTCGTAAGCCGAATCCGTCATGAGCAGGAGCGTCTGCGTGCCCGGGTCCAGGTTGAAGAAGTTGTCGTCAAAGAGCGGCAACGTATAGTCCGGGAACAAGACGAACCCGGTCACCGTGAACGGTGACCCGAGGTCGATCGTGTCGCCGATGTCGATCCCGTTCTTTTCGGCTGACTTCGTATTGATGGCGACCTCGTCGTCCGCGCTCGGAGGTCGACCGGCCTCGAGGTAGGACAGGTTGATCGTGTCCGCGTCTTTTAAGACGAGCCCACGATGCTCCTTGTCGTCGAACGTGTAGTTGAACAACTTCGAGGAACGGAGTTCGAGCGTCACGTCGCCCATCTCACGCGCGACGGCATCGATGCGGGAATCGATTAGCGCTTCGAAGGCCGCCTCGTCGTCACGTTTCAAGTCGGCGAGCGTGTACCGGCCAGCGGCGATGAAATCAGCGAGCGCCGGTGTGGCCGCCTCCTCCTCGGTGACGCGGTTGAGCATCTCGACGGCGAAGTCTTCCTGATTCGACGAGGTGAGATATTCCTCGGTCGGCACTTCGATGCCGCTGATGCCATAGAACATCATCGTGTACGTGAGCGAGCTCATGACGATGATGACGGCGATGGCGAGGAGTTGCATCCATTTGCCGGCGAGCGTCTTCCATACGTTTTTATACAGCATCTGTCTCACCCCCAGTGGATGTCACGAGCGGCTTGTTTGACCGGGTTGTGCGTCAGTTCGACGATGCGGCCCGAGTTCATCTTGATGACGTCGTCGGCCATCGCCCCGATGCCGGTGTTGTGCGTGATGACGACGACCGTCTTGCGGTATTTCTCGTTCAAGCGTTCGAGCAGCTCGAGCACTTTCTTCGAATTGTCCTCGTCGAGCGAGCCCGTCGGTTCGTCGCAAAAGACGATGGACGGGTTTTTCGCAAGGCTCCGGGCGACGGAGACGCGCTGTTGCTCCCCGCCGGACAGTTGATACGGATATTTATCGCGAGCGCCTTTCAGTCCGACTTGGTCGAGTAACTCGTCAATCGGGAGCGGGTCGTCCGTCAAGTCGGCGCCGATTTGAATGTTCTCATAGACGGTCAAGTTTTGGAGCAGATTATACTGTTGGAAGATAAAGCCGAGGTGGTCACGTCGGAACGCCGTCATCTGTTCCGGGGTGAGGTCGGTCAGGACGATGTCGTCGAACGTGATCGTACCGGATGTGACCGTGTCGAGACCACTGATGACGTTTAAGAGCGTGCTCTTGCCGCTCCCGCTCGGTCCTAAAATGACGACGAACGCCCCGTCCTGAATCGTCACATCGACGTCTTTCAACGCAGTCGTCTCGACGTCGCCTGTCTTATAGATTTTCGATACGTGCTCGAGTCGAATCATCAGAAACCCTCCTTTGTCCGTTACAGGTTATGTACCCGCTTTCAAAGAAGTGGCGTCGAATCCGTTTGAACATTTCACGAAAACGGGTACATTTTTCAAAAAATAGTGAAACCGCTTCAACTGTGATAAAATAATATTACCAGGTACTAATTTTTGTTTGGAGGAGAAACTACTATGAAGATTGCTTACATTACGGACAGCACGGTCGTCTTACCGGATTCGATTAAACACCACCCGGACATCCACATCGTCCCGCTTTACGTCGTCAAGGGGGACACGCCATATAAAGACGGCATCGAGGTCGACGCGGAGACGGTCTATGAATGGATTGACGCGGGTGAGCGCGTCTCGACGAGCCAGCCGGCGATCGGGGATTTCGTCACGATTTATGAAGAGTTGAAACAGACGTACGACATGGGGATTGCCATCCACTTGTCATCCGATTTGAGCGGTACGTACTCGGCATCGGTCCAAGGGGCGGAAATCGCCGAGTTCAAACTGCTCGCGATTGACTCACGCGCCGGCATCTATACGATGGGACTTTTGCTTGAGGAACTGATCGAGCGCGTCGAGCGCGGCGATGCGCTCGAAGACGTCGAGGCGTATATGAACGAGCGTGTCAAGGACGTACGCATCGAGTTGACGATTCAAAACTTGACGCAGATGCAAAAGGGCGGACGTATCTCGAAATCGAAAGCGCTCATCGGCAACATGCTCCAATTGAAGCCGGTGCTCCGTTTCGAGGACGGGTTGATCGTGCCGTATCAGACGGTGCGGACGTACAAGAAGGCGCAGGCCCATCTGTTCGAGGTCATCCGCGCCGCCATCGAGTCTGGCGAGTGCAAGGACGTCTCCATCTTCCACGGAAACGTGCCAGAGTTGGCCGAATCATGGAAGCAACAACTCGGGGACGACGTGCCGATTCGAATCGATACGCTCGCACCGCTCCTCGGTGCCCATACCGGGTCGGGCTCGATTGGCATCTCGTACTTGAAAGCGAAATAACGAGCGAACCGTGGCCTCGGCCACGGTTTTTTATTGTCACAACTTTCAAACTTCGGCTGGAATCTTCCACCAAAACCCTTCATACTGTAAACGAATGCTAAGTTGAAAGGGAGGAAAGACGATGCGATTTCGCAAATATCTCGTTCGCAGTTGGTTGTCGTGGTCGCTCGTCTTTACCGGGATCGCTTACGCCACGTGGCAGAACATGGGGGCGTTCGACTGGACGCTCTTCGGTTTCATATACACGCTCGGTGCCTTATTCGTCATGAACCCGCTCAAACGGCGCCATCTTCACTTCACGTTCCACGAGATGTTCGTCTTCATGACGTTTTTCTTGTATGGGCTCGTGCCGGCGCTCGTCATGGGTCAATTGTTGTTACTTACGTTCCAGGCACGCTCGTTCACGAAGAAGGTCGGCCGGCGTCGCTTCCTGCATTTTTATCCGCTCAATACACTGATCGAGGCGATGATTTTGCTCGTGCCGGGGCTCGTCTACTTACGGCTCGGCGGCGAGATTGGCGCATCGGTCCATCTGCTCGAGCAAGGGGTGGCGCTCCTCGCGTTCTTCGCGACGCTCTATCTCGTCCTCGGTTTCAGTTTCGTCTTGTCCCGTTTCTTGATTGGGGAACGAATCCCGCTGCCGATCATGTGGCGGCTGCTCCGCTTCGACTGGCTCGTCGTCTCGCTCGAACTACTGTTCACGATGGTCGCCATCGAGGCGTATCAGCTGTTCGGCTATGTCGGCTTGATGGGGACGTTCTTCGTCTTGTCGCTCTTGAAGATGAGTCTTTCGAAGGCGACGGAGACGGAAGAGACGCAGACGAAGATCGATCAAATCGAACGGTTGAAGGAACAGTTGTACCGCGTCGACAGCGAACCGCTCCTCATCGAGAAGTTTTGGAACGGGATTCGCGAGATCGTCGAGGTCGAGCGTGGCTGGATTCAAGTGAACCGGGAAGGGGTGCGCACGTTCTACGATATGACCGGGCGCGTCGACCACGGCATCCCGGACGCCTACACGCTCGAACGGCATCGGGACGCCTCCGAACCGTACTTCCTCTACGACTCGCTCCATGAATGGCACCCCGAGCTGTTGGCCCATCAGAGCGAGCTCCATCACTCGGCGCTCGGCATCCAGCCGGTGTATAGCCCGACGAACGCCGTCAGCTTCATGGTCTCGACGACGGCGAACGGGGCGTATGAAGAGGCGCTCGCCGTCGAGCTGCATCGTCTGTTGAAGACGCTGTCGTGGTCGCTCGAACGCATTGACGAGCGCGACCGGCTGCAACATGAGAGCCTGACCGACCCGCTCACCGGTCTTCCGAACCAACGGGCACTAAGGCGCTGGACGAAAGAACGGATGAACGATGTCGCCTCGTATCCGTTGTCGGTCTTCTTGATCGACCTCGACCATTTCAAATCGGTCAACGACACGTATGGACACGCGTTCGGCGACGAGGTGTTAATCGAAGCGGGGGCGCTGTTCACACGACTCGTCCGTGGCGGCGACCTCGTCACACGATATGGCGGGGAAGAGTTCGTCTTCGTGTTTCCGCGGATGAACGAGATGTCGGCCTTGTTAACGGCAGAAAAGATCCGTCAAGCGCTCAAGGCCCATCCGTTCGGCACGGAAGGGGTCCGGCTTCAAGTGACAGCGAGTATCGGCATCGAGACGATTCACGAGTTCGACGAGCTCGACACCGTCCTACGAAACGCCGACCGGGCGATGTATGTTGGGGCGAAGTTCAACGGACGCGACCGGGTCGCCCATTATCGGGACACGTCGACGGAACGAATTCAATAAGAAAAGGAGAATCCGCGATGGATTCTCCTTTTTGCATGAATGATGGATTATAATTTCGAACTAAATATTTCAGATTCGACCGCGTGGATGGCAGCCGACCAAGAACCGTAACGGTGTAAAATGGCTTTCGTCGAAGGTTTGTTGTTTCGTTTCGCCCATTCGCGATACGCCTCGAAGGAGAGGGAGAAGCCCATCTCGTGAATCGCTTCCCGGAGCGCGCCGGACAGTTCCGACTTCGAATAGGTGACACTCGCCTCAAGACCGGCTTCGGCGCAGGCGTCGTGCCATGACCCGAACGTCTTGACGATGTGGTAATGGCTCGGGGCCTTTGGATGAAGTTTCCGCCATTCCTGATACTTTTTCAATGTGATGATCGAGCCCATGTCACGCGAATAGAGCGCGAGCGTCTCGATGATGTCATCACGCGTATACTTCGGCATCTTATCCGGAAGATCGACGGTCGTCTCTCCGTGCCATTCGTAACCGGCGATGGCGAGCGCCTCGGCCCATGAGCCGAACTGACGGATAATCGACTCGGGGGACGGCCAGTTTTGTTCCATCGCGAAGCGGCGATAGACGGAGCGGCGCGGACGTTCCTTCAACAAGTCCCCGAGGAGGCGAATGCAGTGGATCATCCTCTGCTGTTCGGTGGACAGGTGATGGGATTTAGTGGATAGCGATTGACTCAATGATGGTTCCTCCTTCCATGGACTCATATCTGAACCGACAATGATGACGAAAAATGCTTCTACAATCATACTATCGGACAGTTTTTCGAAATCATAAGTGGATTTCGTAATTTCTTTGTAACGTTTTAACAGAAGACTAGGTCTAAAGTCAGGTTCAGAATTCGAAAAAAGGGTAACATTTCTATTACAAATTTAATAACAAATGGTTTTAATGTAAACAAAAAGTTTTATAAATGGGTAAAATGTAATAATTTGTACAAAAAAGTACCCAACTGGTCAATGGGGTCATCGCCTTTGCACCAGTTGAGTACCCTTCTATAGTAAATTTAATTTTCAGACTAATCAATAAAAGTTTTTAAAATATATGATTTTTTTCAAAGAGTGGTCAGTGTAAGATAGAGTCTGCTAAAATAGCCGCATTGAGTGAAAAAAGAAAAGAGGAACATTTAATATGACAATCTGGTTATTTTACTTATTGCTCGGTGTGATTCAAGGTTTCACCGAACCGATTCCGATTTCATCGAGCGGGCACTTGGTCATCTTCCAAGAGCTGCTCAACATTCAGTTGCCGGGGCTGTCGTTCGAGATTTTCGTTAACTTCGCCTCGCTCCTCGCCGTGTTGACGATTTATCGGAAAGACGTCGTCCGCCTCGTCGTCAGTCTTTGGACGTTCTTGTTTAAAAAAGATCGTAGCGACGACACGATGGTTGACGTCAAGTTCATCGGGCTGTTGCTCGTGGCGACGGTGCCGGCCGGCGTGCTCGGAGTCGTCTTCGGTGACTGGATCGGCGAGACGCTAAGCGGTGTCGCAACGGTCGGATACACGTTGATTATTACGGGCCTCGCCCTCTGGTTCATCCGCAACATGCGGGGAAGTAAGGGCGACGGCGGAATCACGCTCCGTGATGCCATCTTGATCGGGCTCGCCCAGGCGGCCGCGCTTATCCCGGGCATTAGCCGGTCGGGGGCGACGATCGTCATGGCGCTCCTTCTTGGGATCAAACAAGAGACGGCGCTTCGGTTCTCGTTCTTCATGTTCATCCCGGTCAGTCTCGGCACAATCGTGTTGGACGGACCGGAACTGTTCACGAACCCGGAGACGCGCGAGCTGTTCGGGCCGCTCATCGTAGCGTTCATCGCCTCATACATCTTGACGGCCGTGTCGCTTAAATGGTTCCAACACATCATGGCCAAGGGCGAGCTCAAGTACTTCTCGTTCTATTGCTGGGCGGTCGGGATTCTCGTCGTCCTCTTCTTGGCTTGATTTGAAGCGCTGTTCCTCGGAGTGGCGCTTTTTTTGCACTTTCCTCTTTGCTTTCCGTTCTTTTTTGCGCTAAAGTAAGGGCGTACAAACAAATATTCCTTCGGGGTCGGGTGAAAGTCCCAACCGGCGGTGATAGGCGAACGCCTTAAGTCCGTGACCCGGGCGCACGTGTGCGAACGGTGGATCTAGTGAGACTCTAGAGCCGACAGTATAGTCTGGATGGGAGAAGGAAAATCGACAGGTCCGCGCGACCTGTAGTTCGTCGTACGCTTTTCTGTAAAGAAAACGTTTATTTGGCTTGCCCAAATACGGCTGACACCTCCCACCGAGACCTTGAGGACATGTCCTTCAGGTCTTTTTTGTTTGTACGAAACAAGGAGGGAGATTATGAAACAGTACATGCAACATGCCATTCAATTGGCCAAGTGCGCGGACGGACAGACCGGGGTCAACCCGCTCGTCGGTGCCGTCGTCGTCAAAGACGACCGAATTGTCGGATTTGGTGCTCACTTGAAGGCAGGTGAGCCGCATGCCGAGGTACACGCAATCCAGATGGCCGGGGCGTCTGCGTATGGTTCAACCGTTTATGTCACGCTCGAGCCATGCTCGCATCACGGGAAGACGCCGCCGTGCGCAGACCTCTTAATCGAGTCGGGCGTTCGTCGTGTCGTCATCGCGATGGAAGATCCGAATCCGCTCGTCGCCGGTCGCGGGATTGCCCGGTTGAAGGCAGCGGGAATCGAAGTCGAGGTTGGCCTACTCGAGCGTGAGGCGCGAGCGCTCAATCCTGCATTCCTACGCTCGCTTGAGACGAAGCGCCCGTACGTCATCTTGAAGACGGCGACGAGCCTCGACGGGAAAGTCGCGCTTGAGACAGGTGAGAGCAAATGGGTAACTGGGACAGAAGCCCGACTCGACGTCCATGCGCTACGGGCGAACGTCGACGCGGTGTTGACCGGAATCGGGACCGTCATCGCGGACGACCCGGCGCTCACGGCGCGACTCGAGCGGCCGACCGAACAACCGCTGCGTGTCGTGTTAGACCGAGAGTTGAACGTGCCGCACGCGAGCCAGCTCGTCCGCACGGCGAACGAACTACCAGTGCTCGTCTATACGACGTCCGATGATGTGTCGAGACGTGAGGCACTCGAGTCGCGTGGTGTCGAACTGGCGGACTATACGACGCTCGAACGGGTGCTCGAGGAACTGTACGCCCGCGGCATCGGCCGTCTCCTCGTCGAGGCCGGTCCGACGCTCGTGACGTCGCTCTTAGACGGGGGATACATCGACGAGTGGGTCATGTATCAGTCCCCACGCGTCTTCGGTGGCAAGGCCGGGTTCTATCGCTCGAATCATGACGGACCGCTCGAGGCAATCGAACAATTTGACGTTCGTTCTGTCGAGACGATCGGCAACGATATCAAACTCGTCATGCGAAAGGGGGAGCCCGATGTTCACAGGAATCGTTGAAGAAATCGGTAGCGTCAAAGCGGTGAAACGGAACGGGCCATCGCTTAGGCTCACGCTCACGGGTGACATCGTCTTGCAGGACGTGAAACTCGGGGACAGCATCTCGGTCAACGGGATCTGTCTCACGGTGACGACGTTCGACGAGCGGACGTTCGCAGTCGACGTCATGCCCGAGACGCTCAAAGCGTCGAGCCTTGACGGCGTCCGCCCGGGGACACGTGTGAACTTGGAGCGGGCGATGCCGGCGAACGGACGATTCGGCGGACACTTCGTCTCCGGTCACGTCGACGGGGTCGGGCGCATCGTCAAGAAACGTCCGCTCGCGAACGCGGTGTACGTCGACATCAGCTGCGAGCCGTCGCTTCTCCGGTATATCGTCCCGAAAGGTTCGATCTCGGTCGATGGGACGAGTTTGACGGTGTTCGATGTGACGGAACGCGGCTTCACGCTCTCGCTCATCCCGCACACGTACAGTGAGACGGTGCTCGGGATGAAACAAGCCGGGGACACGGTCAATTTGGAATGTGACATGTTGGCAAAATATATGGAGAAGTTAGTGAATCAAAAACCGATGACGCTCGAATCGTTGGCGTCACAAGGATACGGAAAGGCGGGATGGTGATGTTTGACACGATTGAAGCAGCGATTGAAGACTTGAAGCAAGGTCGCCCAATTATCGTCGTCGATGATGAGGACCGAGAGAACGAGGGGGACTTCGTCGTCCTTGCCGACAAGATGACGGCCGAGACGATGAACTTCCTCATCACGGAAGGGAAAGGGCTCGTCTGCGCCTCGCTCGCTGAAGAAGTCGCCGTCCGGCTCGACTTAAAGCCGATGGTCGAAAACAGCACCGACCCGCATGGAACCGCCTTCACCGTCAGCGTCGACCACGTCGACTCGACGACGGGCATCTCGGCGAGTGAACGGGCCCACACGGTGCGCGAGCTCGCCAACATCAACGCCCGGCCCGTTGATTTCCAACGGCCGGGACACATCTTCCCGCTCATCGCGAAAAAAGGCGGCGTCTCGGTACGACGCGGACACACGGAGGCGTCGGTCGACTTGGCCCGCCTCGCCGGTAGTGAACCGGTCGCCGTCATCTGCGAAATCATCCGTGAAGACGGGGAGATGGCCCGGGTACCTGACCTTGAACTTGTGGCAAAAGCCCATGACTTGAAGTTCGTCACGATTGAGGCGCTCGTCCGCTATATGGAGACCGATCTCGTCACGCGCGAGGCGGACGTCACCCTCCCGACGGCCAAGGGCGGGTTTCGCTTGCTCGGGTATCGGAACGTCCTCGACCGAGAAGAACACGTCGCGCTCGTGAAAGACGGACTGAGCGACGTTCCGCTCGTGCGTATCCATTCGGAATGTCTGACCGGTGACGTGTTCGGGTCATACCGCTGCGACTGCGGACCGCAACTCGACACGGCACTCGCGAGAATCGAGGCCGAAGGCGGTGTCGTCTTATACATGCGCCAAGAAGGGCGCGGGATTGGGCTGTTGAATAAGCTAAAGGCGTATGAACTGCAAGAGCAAGGGCTTGATACAGTCGATGCGAACGTCGCGCTCGGCTTACACGCCGATTTACGCGATTACCGGGTGAGCGCGGCGATGCTCCGCGACCTCGGCGTCACGACCGTCCGGCTCATGACGAACAACCCGGAGAAAGTCGACGCGCTCGAAGCGTGTGGCATCACCGTCATGGAACGGGTGCCAATCATCGTTGGGGAACATGCGGCGAACGAGAAGTATCGGCTGACGAAACAACAAAAAATGAACCACTTTGGAGGAGAACAATGATGATGCATACATTTGAAGGAAACTTGGTTGGAAAAGGCTTGAAAGTCGGAATCGTCGTCGGACGGTTCAACGATCTGATCACGATGCGTCTCTTAGACGGGGCGAAAGATGCGCTCAAGCGCCATGGCGTCGAACAAGAGGACGTCGAGCTGGCATTCGTCCCGGGGGCGTTCGAGCTCCCGCTCGTCGCCAAGAAGATGGCGATGAGTAAGAAGTATGACGCGGTCATCACGCTCGGTGCCGTCATCCGTGGGGCGACGCCACACTTCGATTACGTCTGTAACGAGGCGGCGAAAGGAATCGCCCAGGCGAGCTATCAGTCGGAAGTGCCGGTCATCTTCGGCGTCTTGACGACCGAGACGATCGAGCAGGCGATTGAGCGGGCCGGAACGAAAGCCGGAAACAAAGGTTGGGAAGCGGCGACGTCGGCCATCGAGATGGCCAACTTGATGCGCGCCTTCTGAGGAAGGTTTAGGGAGGAAGAAAAAGGGGGGCGTCTCGCTCTCCTTTTTTGGTGGTGACGGGTTACGTTCGATCGAAGCGGTGGAAAAGGACAAGGAGCACACATGACGGAGAATACGGAGGCGGCAGCGATGGTCGAACGGTTCGTGTCTTTGAGCCCGGCGATGCAGGCATTAATCGGCACGTTATTCACATGGGGAATGACCGCGCTCGGGGCGGCGGTTGTCTTCACGACGAAGTCGATCAACCAGCGGCTGATGGACGGCATGCTCGGTTTTGCCGGTGGGGTGATGATTGCGGCTAGTTTCTGGTCGCTCCTGTCGCCTACGATCGAGATGGCGGGCGAGGGTGCCTGGCCGTCCTGGTTCCCGGCCACAGTCGGTTTCTTGTTAGGAGGACTCTTTTTGTGGGGTGTCGACAAGTTGCTGCCGCACCTACATCCGACGTCCTCGATGGATGAGGCGGAAGGGATCGAGCCAGAAAAACGGAAGCGCAGCACGTTGCTCGTCTTGGCGATCACCCTTCACAACATCCCGGAAGGATTAGCGATTGGGGTCGCGTTCGGCGCGGTCGCGGCTGACTTTCCTTCCGCTTCGTTGACCGGGGCCATCGCGCTCGCCATCGGGATTGGTATTCAAAACTTTCCAGAAGGGACAGCCGTCTCGTTGCCGTTACGGCGGGAAGGAATGTCACGGCGGAAAAGCTTCTTTTACGGACAGTTGTCGGCCGTCGTCGAACCGGTCGCCGCCTTGATTGGGGTATGGGCCGTCTACATGATGGAGCCGCTCTTGCCGTTCGCCTTGAGTTTTGCCGCTGGGGCGATGATTTTCGTCGTCGTCGAAGAAGTCGTCCCGGGGTCGCAAGAGAACGGGCATAAGGATTTGGCGGCGATGGCGTTGATGCTCGGGTTCGCCATCATGATGATACTAGACGTGGCGTTAGGATGAAAAAAGGCACGACGGTCGACGCCGTCGTGCCTGATCTTCGTTCACCGCCAAAATGAGGTGTGATCCGCCTTATCTTTTATGTTGAAGGCGATGATGTCGTGCAACAGCTCCTGATCGACGGCTTGGTCCCACTTGATGCGGAACAGCTGTTTCGTCTGCGTGTAGCCAGATTCCTTGATCCGGTCGGCGAACTGTTCGAGTGCGACCGCTTCCGGGGCGACCGCGAAATGGGCTTTGGCGACGCTGAACGCGATGATGAACGTCCCGTGGTCGGTGAACATCGGTTGGTTCCAGGCGATGCGCTCCTCGAGATGGGGGAACGTCTGGCGTATCCAGTCGAACACGTCGTCTAGCTTGGCGCGTCGCTCCGGGTCGTCAATCGTTGTTAAAAAGTCATCGAACGTTTCCATGAATAATCCTCCTTATAAAACAAGCCCGGCTCACGTTGAGCCGGACTTGAAGATTAAAACGTCTCAGACGTCGTTTTCGCTTGCATGTGGAGCTGGATGTAATCCGGTCCGCCTGCTTTCGAGTCTGTCCCTGACATGTTGAACCCGCCGAACGGCTGGTAGCCGACGATGGCGCCTGTGCAGCCACGGTTGAAGTACAAGTTCCCGACGTGGAAATTTTGACGCGCATACTCTTGGTTCGAGCGGTCACGTGTGAGGACGGCACCTGTCAAGCCGTACTCTGTGTTGTTGGCGATGTCGATCGCTTCTTTGAAGTCGCTCGCTTTCGTGAACGCAACGATCGGTCCGAAGATCTCTTCTTGCATGAGACGCGCTTTCGGCGCGACGTCCGCGACGACTGTCGGCTCGATGAAGTAGCCTGTCGAGTCATCGGCTTTCCCACCGGCGACGATGCGTCCTTCTTCTTTCGCGACGTCGAAGTACGACGTGATCTTCTTGAACGCGGCCGCATCGATGACCGGCCCCATGAAGTGTTCGTTCTTCTCTGTGTTTCCGACCGAGAGTTCGTTCGTCAACTCGACGACGCGGTCGAGAACCGTGTCATACACGCTGTCGACGATGACGGCACGTGAACAAGCCGAACATTTTTGTCCTGAGAAGCCGAACGCCGATTTGACGATCGACTGTGCTGCGAGCTCAAGGTCCGCTGACTCGTCGACGACGATCGTGTCTTTCCCGCCCATCTCGGCGATGACACGCTTGAGCCAGATTTGGCCGTCGTTCAATTTCGAGGCGCGCTCGTTGATGCGGAGGCCGACGTCGCGTGAACCTGTGAAGCTGATGAAGCGCGTCTTCGGATGGTCGACGAGATAGTCACCGACTTCAGCGCCCGGCCCTGGGATGAAGTTGAGGACACCTTTCGGCAGACCTGCCTCTTCCATGACCTCGACGAATTTCGCTGCGACGATCGGTGTCGTCGAAGCTGGCTTCAAGAGGATCGTGTTCCCGGCAACGATGGCCGCGACGGCCGTCCCTGCCATGATCGCGAACGGGAAGTTCCAAGGGCTGATGACGATCCCGACCCCGAGTGGGATGTAGTCATAGCGGTTGTATTCGCCCGGACGGCTCTCGACTTTTTTACCTGGTTTGAGTTCGAGCATTTGGCGCGCATAGTACTCCATGAAGTCAATCGCTTCCGCTGTGTCCGCGTCCGCCTCGTTCCATGGCTTGCCCGCTTCTTTCACGAGGTATGCCGAGAATTCATGTTTCCGTTTACGGACGATGTTCGCCGCTTTGAACAAGACGTCGGCACGGACAGCCGGGTCGACGTGGCGCCATGAGTCGAACGCTGTGAGCGCTTCTTGCATCGCACGCTCCGCGAGCTCTTGGTTCGCTTTCGAGACGTGTCCGATGACTTCCTCTTTGTTCGCCGGGTTGTAAGACGTGATTTTGCCTTCTGTCGTCACTTTCTCCCCACCGATGACGAGCGGATAGTCTTTCCCGAGTTCACCGTTCACTTTCTCGATTGCCGCTTGGATGGCCGCGGCGTTCTCTTTGTTTGTAAAGTCTGTGAATGGTTCATGTTTGTATGGAATCATTCTCGTTCCCCCTTAAAAGTGATTGTGTATTTAAGCGCTTACGTCTGTATTGTATCGAAAAATCAAGGGAAATCCTAGTGAAACAATTTTCCAGAAAAGCGTGTCGTTTTCGCTCAAAATCAAGTCATGGTAGGATGAGGACAAGAGAGGTAACGGGAAAGGATGATTGGATGAAGAAGTGGATCCTTCCGCTTGTGCTCGTCGTGATGCTCGGCGCGTGCGGCAACGGGGAAGAGCAACCGGCCGAAGAGGTGAAACGACCGCTCCCGGAAGCGGTCGAGACCGTCTATGCGGACTATCAGGAAGCGCTTCGACAAGGTGACGCCGAGGCGCTCGCGGCCCTCGATTATGCGGGCGAGTGGACCGATATCCCGGCGACCGGTGCCGTGACGCGTGAACTTTCCCCTGGGGACATCTATGAGAGTTGGGTGAACGAGGCCGGAGACGTGGCGTATCTCGTTCACGAGATGGAAGACGCGGACGGGAATGAACTGCCGAACCGGTTGGCGAAAGTCGCCATCAAAGACGGAGAGGACTGGAAGCTCGTCGTGACACCGGCCGTGCTCCCGATTGACGTCATCGGCGAGGTCGGCGAGTTGTTGACCGGCATCGAAGCGAACGAGTACGGGATCAACCCGGAAGCGAACGCCCGTCTCGCTGACGTACCGGAAGACGAGGCCGGCCCGATTTACGACCGTGTCAACGCGCAGACGGACTATGTCGCGCTCGAAGCGGACAATAACGTCTTCCTCCTGTTGTCGGAGACGCTTACCGTCCCGGAGAACCAGCAAGTGATGATCGACTATTTCGAGGCGTACGTGAACTGGTATGATGAACAGGAAGACGGGTTACGCGCGGCGGCCGCGACGGAAGACCCGGTCGAGTATTTGGAAGCGCTCGAGCCGCTCAAACAAAAACTAGAACAAGCCATCGACGGCTACGACGAACGACTCGTCGATCCGTCGTTCGGTTAAGGAGGAAACGATGATGTTAGCACCGACATTCACATTACCGAACCAAAACGGCGACATGATCTCGCTTGAACAGTACCGCGGCCAAAAGGTCGTCCTCTATTTCTACCCGAAAGATTCGACGCCGGGCTGCACGACCGAGGCGTGTGACTTCCGCGACGCGATGCCAAAACTGTCAGGCGCCGTCGTCATCGGCATCTCGGCCGACAGCCAGAAGAAGCATCAAAACTTCATCAACAAGCACGAGCTCCCGTTCGACCTGCTCGTCGACGCCGACCATGAAGTGTCGGAGCTTTACGGCGTCTGGCAACTAAAGAAGAACTACGGCAAAGAGTACTACGGCATCGTCCGTTCGACGTTCCTCATCAATGAGGACGGCTATATCGAACAGGAGTGGCGGAGCGTCAAAGTGAACGGGCACGTCGACGAAGTCGTAGCGGCCGTCACGTCATAAGTTTGAATCGGTCTCCTAAAAAGGAGGCCGTTTTTTTGTAGATATCGTTTACAATTTGATGTCAATCTCCTGTGATGGATGTCCACGTATACGAACGTCTCAGCCCGTTTGTGACAAGTTGTTTACACGAGAAGGAGGGGATTTTGCGCCAGGACGAACTTGACGTGTATGTGAATCTTCTGAAAAATGGGAAGGGCAACGGTACGACATAGGGGGAACGGACAGATGACACAATTTGAAAACTGGTTAACGGCGTTATCGGACCTTGTCTGGGGTCCACACTTACTTATTTTATTGATTGGGACGGGAATCTTCTTGACCGTCCGACTCGGCTTCATCCAAGTGACGCGACTCGGGTTCGGCTTGAGAGAGGCGTTCATCCCGAAAGCGAAAGCTGAACAGAAGAAGCAACGCGGGGACATCACCCATTTCCAGGCACTCATGACCGCGCTCGCCGCGACGGTCGGGACCGGGAACATGGTCGGGGTCGCGACGGCGGTCGTCCTCGGTGGGCCGGGCGCCATCGTCTGGATGTGGCTATCCGGCTTTATCGGGATGGCGACGAAATACGCGGAGGGCATCCTTGCCGTCAAATATCGCGTCGTCGATGAGCGGGGCGAGATTGCCGGTGGCCCGATGTATTATTTGGAGCACGGCTTGAAGAAACGTTGGCTCGGCATGACGTTCGCCTTGTTCGCGGCCATCGCCGCGTTCGGGATTGGCAACGGCGTCCAGACGAACTCGATTAGCCTCGCGCTCAACACGTCGTTCGGCGTCCCGATGATTGTGACCGGGCTCACGCTCATGGTGTTGACGGCGTTCGTCATCCTCGGTGGCGTGAAGTCGATCGGGAAAGTCGTCGGCGTGTTCGTGCCGGTCATGATTTTCGCCTACGTCGGCGGTGGTCTCACCATTCTCGTCATGAACTTCGAGTTGATTCCGTCGGCGTTCGCGACCATCTTCGCGAGCACGTTCAGCGCTGAAGCGATCGGCGGCGGGGCGCTTGGGGCCGCGATTCGATACGGTGTCGCGCGCGGCGTGTTCTCGAACGAGGCCGGACTCGGTTCGGCACCGATTGCTGCCGCGGCCGCAAAGACTGATTTCCCGGGACGACAGGCGCTCGTCTCGATGACGCAAGTGTTGATCGATACGCTCATCGTCTGTTCGATCACGGGCTTGACGATCGTCATGAGCGGGCAATACGCGAGCGGTCTGCAAGGCATCGAGTTGACGCAAGCGTCGTTCGCGTATTTCCTCGGACCGGTCGGCGAGCTGATCGTCACCATCTCGCTCGTCTTCTTCGCCTTCTCGACAGTGATCGGCTGGTGCTACTACGGGGAACGATCGATTTATTACTTGTTCGGCGAGCGGTCGATCGTGCCGTATCGTGTCCTATACATCGTTGTCGCCGGACTCGGCGCCATGACGACGAATTTGAACCTCATCTGGGCCATCTCGGACGTGTTCAACGGGTTGATGGCAATCCCGAACTTGATCGGGTTATTGTTCTTGTCCGGCGTCGTCGTCGCAGAGACGAAACGGTTCGAGTTGGAACGACAGAAAGAGTTGCGGAAGTCCATCGCTTAATCAAAATGGAAGCCTCCTTCACAGGAAGCTTCCATTTTTTATACTTTGAATTGGCTAATCAGTTCGTTCAACTCGTCCATCTTTTGTTGCGACATCTCGGTGGCACGGTTCAACTCCCCGAACCGGTCGACCGAGAGCGTCACTTTCTCAGCAATCTCTTGCGTGCCGAGCGCGCCGTTGTTCACTGTGACGGCGACATCTTGGATGACAGAAATCATATTCGACGTCAACTGTTCGAGCTCGGTCGCGGCGTCGGCGAACTCGGAAGCGGTCGTCTCGAACCGTCCCGCGTCCGCGCTGTACTGTTCGGCCGCCTCTTCGAGTTGGTCGTAGTCTTTGACGACGTTCGTGTCGAGGAAGGTAAGCATCTCGCTCGACGTCTCGTTCAGATGGTCTACCGACTGGAGCACGGTCGCTGAGATGCCTTGGATCCGTTCGACGGTCGAGCGGCTCGTCTCGGCGAGCTTTCGAATCTCGTCGGCGACGACGGCGAATCCGCGGCCCGCTTCACCGGCACGCGCGGCTTCGATTGAGGCGTTCAAAGACAACAGGTTCGTCTGGGCGGCGATGTCTAGAATGTCGTTCGTGAGCGTCGCAATCTCGCGGACCGCCTTCGCGTCTTGCATCGCCCGCTCTAATCGTTGTCGGGTCGAATCGAGGACGTGGAGAGCGGACGATTTCGCTTCGACGGCATGGCCACGAAGGGCGACGGCCCGGGCATCGACCCGTTTCGCCTCGTCTTTTCGTTCGGCGGCCATCGAGACGATGTGTTGGAGCGTCCGTTCCATGTCGGAAGCCGAAGCGTTCATTTCCTGGGCGCTCGCGGCCGTCTGTTGCATGCCGGCCGTCAAGTCCTCGGTCGTCGCGGCCGTCGTCGTCATATACGTGTCGAGCGCTTTTAGCTCTTCATACGTGTTGGCCGACTGTGCGGCGACACCGCGAGACACGTCGTTCACTTGCAGGATGAGTTGACGCAAGTTGGCGATGAATTGGTTGAAGTCGCGTGCGAGCCCCGAAAACTCGTCTCGGCGCTTCACCGGAATTGCCGTCGTCAAATCGCCTTCGCTCGTCGCGAGTTCCCGCATCTTTACTTTGAACTCGTTGAGCGGTTCGAAGATGGAGCGGAAGATGAACAGCATCATGAGCACGGTGAAAATGGCAGCGGCGGCTAGGATGACGATGAGCGTGAGCTGTACTTGTTCAAACAGCGCCTCGCCTTGTTCCGTGTCGGAGATGATGGCGTCACGGTTCAAGTTGACGAGAAGGCCGAGCGTGTTCGACAGCGCATCCGCACTCGGCGTCGCCGTGTCGCGGATATAAGCCTCGGCCTCAGATTGGCCTTCCTCGTTTGAGATGCGCAATAGTTCCGTGATGTTCGTTTGAAACGTCGTCCACTGCGTCTCGGCCTGATCGAACAGTTCTTGGTCAGCTTGTGTGATGATCGTCGATTCATAGCCGCTCATCCGTTGCTTTAAAATCGTGACGCCCGTCTCGACGTCGCGCTCGACGTTCTGTTTCGTCACTTCGTCCTCGACGAGAGCGTGTCGAATCAGATGGCGCCGTATCTCGAGCAACTGTTTGTCGACTTGATGAATCTGGTCCATGCCTGGCACCCACGACACGGTCATATCTTCTTGTGCGGCCTTCGAGGCGTTCAACGCGTATAGGGCGTATCCGCTCACGCCGAGCAACAAGATGAGCAAGACGGTGAACGCGGCAATCAGTTTGTTCCGGATTGACATAATGATCCTCCCTGTCATTCAGTCTTCTCTCTAAGCATAAGGACAATCCGCCGACGACCGAATAGCTATTTTTGGAAACGAGTCAATGTTCGGGTCGGATTCCCCATGTTTGTAAAAAAACGTGTCGCTTTCGAGCGGATTGGATTTTCTTTTTTGTCTTATGAAATAGTGGTATGATAAGGAACGATGTATGAAACCATGTTGGAGGTGTGAAGATTGACTCGAATCACAGAAGATGAAGTACGGCACGTCGCCGGACTCGCCCGCCTTGCGATCACAGATGACGAGGTGACGCACTTCACGGAGCAATTGACAAAAATCCTCGAGTTCGCGGAGCAACTCGATGAACTCGATACAACGGGCGTCATCCCGACGACCCATGCCCTAGATTTGAAAAACGTACTACGCAAAGACGAGGTCCGCCCGTCGCTTCCACGCGAGGAAGTCGAACGGATGGCACCTGATTGGGAAAACGGCCAAGTCCGCGTCCCAGCCGTCTTTGAATAAGGAGGCCCCTATGAGTTTATTCGACCACGGTGTAGCGAAGCTACATACCTTATTAAAAGAAGGCGAGGTCTCGGTGACGGACCTCGTCAAAGAGTCGTTCGATCAAATCGAGCGCACAGATGAGAAAGTCGGTGCGTTCTTGACGCTCAACGAAGATGCGTTCGAGCAGGCGAAACGGATGGACGACCTCGCGAAGACAGCGGACAATCCGCTCTTCGGATTGCCGATCGGCGTCAAAGACAACATCGTCACGAAAGGGACACGCACGACGTGTGCCTCGAAGTTCCTCGAGAACTTCGTACCGGCCCATGACGCGACGGTCGTCGAGCGTCTGCATGACGCCGGTGCCGTCACGATCGGGAAGCTCAACATGGACGAGTTCGCGATGGGCTCGTCAAACGAGAACTCGGCATTCAAAGTCGTTCGCAACCCATGGGACACAACCCGCGTACCAGGTGGTTCGTCAGGCGGTTCGGCGGCGACGGTCGCAGCCGGCCAAGTGCTGTTTAGCCTCGGCTCGGATACGGGTGGATCGATTCGTCAACCGGCCGCGTATTGCGGTGTCGTCGGCATGAAGCCGACGTACGGCCTCGTCTCACGTTACGGTCTCGTCGCGTTCGCCTCGTCACTCGACCAAATCGGTCCGCTCACACGCAGCGTCGAAGATAACGCCTACTTGTTGAACGCGATTGCCGGACATTGCGAGATGGACTCGACGTCATCGACGGTCGACCTCCCAGACTACACGAAGTCGCTTCACGGCGATATCAAAGGCTTGAAGCTCGCTTTGCCTAAAGAATTCATGGCAGAAGGTGTCTCGGACGGTGTCCGTAAACAAATCGAGGAAGCAATCGAGACGCTCAAGTCGCTCGGCGCGACGGTCGAGACGGTCTCGCTCCCGACGGTGAAATATGCGCTCCCGACGTACTACTTGCTCGCTTCGTCTGAAGCATCTTCGAACCTCGCCCGCTTCGACGGCATCCGTTACGGCCGACGCGCCGAGGCCGACGCGCTCGAAGAAGTGTTCACGTACTCGCGTGAGCAAGGGTTCGGCGAAGAAGTGAAACGTCGCATCATGCTCGGAACGTACGCCTTGAGCTCTGGGTATTACGATGCCTTCTACAAGAAGTCGCAACAAGTCCGAACGCTCATGAAGCAAGACTTTGAAAAAGTGTTCGCGAAGTACGACGCCATCATCGGGCCGACTGCTCCGACGATTGCGTTCAAACTCGGCGACCAGCTCGAAGACCCGCTCACGATGTACGCTAACGATATTATGACGATCCCCGTCAACTTGGCGGGCGTCCCGGCTATCTCGGTCCCAGCCGGTCTGTCAGAAGGACTCCCGGTCGGTCTTCAAATCATCGGGAACCATTACAGTGAACCAACACTCTACCGCGTGGCCCATGCTTTCGAACAAGCAAACGGCGGTTTCAAAATGCCACAGCTTTAAGGAGGACGTACGATGAACTTTGAAACGATCATCGGGATCGAGGTGCACGCCGAGCTGAGCACGAAGTCGAAGATTTGGTGTGGCTGCTCGCGCACGTACGGTGCCGAAACGAATACACAGACGTGTCCGATTTGTCTCGGACACCCGGGCGTCTTGCCTAAATTGAACGAAGAGGCGGTCAACCTTGCCATCAAGGCCGCGATGGCACTCAACTGTGAAGTCGCGACCGATACGAAATTCGACCGGAAGAACTACTTCTATCCGGACACGCCGAAAGCGTACCAAATCTCGCAGTTCGACCAGCCGATCGGCTTCAACGGTCACGTCGACGTCGAAGTCGACGGCGAGATGAAACGGTTCCGCATCGAGCGGGTCCACCTCGAAGAAGATGCGGGGAAGATGAACCACACGGGTGAGAAGCATTCGGTCGTCGACTTCAACCGGACCGGCTCACCGCTCATCGAGATCGTCAGTGAGGCCGACATGCGCTCACCGAAAGACGCCGTCGCGTACCTCGAGCGCTTGAAAGAAGTGCTCTCGTTCGCGGGCGTCTCGGACGTCAAGATGGAAGAAGGGTCGCTTCGTTGCGACTGTAACATCTCGGTCCGTCCGTTCGGTCAAGAACCGTTCGGGACGAAGACGGAACTCAAAAACTTGAACTCGTTCTCGAACGTGTTGAAGGCGCTCGAGTATGAAGAAGACCGTCATCGCAAACTCCTTATCACGGGTGGCGTCATGCGTCAAGAGACGCTTCGTTTCGACGAGGCGGCGAAGAAGACGATTCTCATGCGTGTCAAAGAAGGCGCGGCCGACTATCGCTACTTCCCAGAGCCGGACCTCGTCCGTCTCGAGATTGACGAGGCGTGGAAAGATCGCATCCGGGCGACACTTCCGGAACTGCCGGCGGCCCGTCGCGAACGCTACATGAGCAATTACGGCTTGTCGGCGTATGACGCGAAGGCGCTCACGTCGACGCGTGAGTTCTCGGACTTCTTCGAAGCGACGACGGCGGCCGGTGCCGAGCCAAAAGCCGCGGCGAACTGGCTCATGGGTGAAGTGCTCGGCCACTTGAACAAGTCGGACGAGACGATCGAGACGATGAAACTCACACCGGGCGCGCTCGCAGAGTTGATTCGTTTGATTGGAGACGGTACAATTTCTTCGAAGATCGCCAAGCGTGTGTTCACGGCCATGATGGAAGAAGGCGCCGAACCGAAAGCGTATGTGGAAGCGAACGGCCTCGCCCAAATCTCGGACGAGAACTTGCTTCGCGGCTACATCCTTGAGTTGTTCGAGGCGCATCCGCAAATGATTGAAGACTTTAAGAACGGGAAAGACCGGGCGAAAGGCTTCATCATCGGGCAAATCATGAAACAGACGAAAGGGATGGCGAACCCGGCACTCCTCGATGGCTTGTTCCACGAAGAGATTGCCAAACGCTGACGAAGCGGCGAGGCACTTGTGTCTCGCTTTTCGCTCGATATGAGCAAAGGGAGAGGAAGAGTATGCAACGGAAACGTGCGCGGGTCATCTATAACCCGACATCAGGAAAAGAAGTGATCAAACGGGAGCTCCCGTACATCTTGAACCGCTTAGAGGATGCGGGTTATGAGACGTCGACGTACGCGACGAAAGCGATTGGTGACGCGACGCAGGAAGCCGTCCGGGCCGCTGCGGCCGAGTTCGATTTGATTATCGCGGCCGGCGGGGACGGGACGCTGAACGAAGTCATCTCGGGCCTTGCACCGCTCGAGACACGTCCAACGATCGGGCTCATTCCGGTCGGCACGACGAACGACTTCGCCCGTGCGATGCGTATTCCTTTGAGTGTCGTCGGGGCGCTCGACGTCATCTGCGACGGCTTCGAGATGCCGGTCGACCTCGGTGAGATTGAAGGCGAGAAGGGTGACATCCACTACTTCATCAATATCGCCGGCGGCGGCATCATGACCGAGCTGTCATACGAAGTGCCGTCGAAGTTGAAGACGGCGCTCGGCCAGCTCGCGTATTACGTCAAAGGGATGGAGAAGCTACCGCTCATCAAACCGACGTATATCGAACTCGAGCACGACGAAGGCACGTTCAGCGGCGAGGTGATGATTTTCCTCACGTCGAACTCGAACTCGGTCGGTGGTTTCGAGAAGATTTCACCACACGCGTCGCTGAACGACGGCTTGTTCGACTTGTTCATCTTACGTAAATGTAACTTGTTCGAGTTCATCCATGTCGTCCGCTTGCTCTTACGGGGCGAGCACTTGACGAGTCCGCTCGTCGAGCACTTCAAGACGAGCCACGTCCGGATGAAGACGACGGAGCCGATGAGTCTCAACATCGACGGCGAGTATGGCGGGGAGTGTACCGGTGAGATGCGGAACTTGTTCCGTCACTTGACGGTGCTCGCGCCGAACGCGCGCATTCGCGAGATGGAAGAGCTGAACGCCCAATATGAGCGCGAACAGATGATTAAACAGCTGTTCAACGTGTCAATCGAGAAAGCAGAATGAGTCGGCTCGGCGTGGCGCACACGTCGAGCTTTTCGTTCGCCTCGAACGGGTAACGGTATATACAGGAATTTTTGAATCGAGAAAGGAGAGGCACATGCTACCAGTTAAAAAGAATGACCGTCTTGACGTCACCATCCACGACCTGACCCATGAAGGGGCTGGCGTGGCGCGCGTCGACGGCTACACGTTATTCGTCCCGAACGCGCTCCCAGGCGAGACGGTCGAGATCGTCGTGACGAAGACGAACAAACAGTACGGGTTCGCCCGCTTGATCGATGTGAAACAAGCGAGCGCGGATCGCGTCGAGCCGCCGTGCCCAATCTTTTATCAATGCGGGGGCTGTCAGCTCCAACATTTCAGCTATGACGGTCAGCTCCGTCAAAAACGGGACCGCGTCGTCGATGTGCTGAAGCGACTCGGCCAGTTCGACGTGCCGGTCCACGAGACGATTGGCATGCCGGAACCGTGGCGTTACCGCAACAAGGCGCAAGTGCCGTTCAAGCAAGAAGGAGAACGTTTAGTCGCCGGCTTCTATCGCCCACGTTCGCACGACATCGTCGAGATGAAGGAGTGCCTCATCCAAGACGAGCGCAATGATGAAGCGGTCCAAGTCGTCCGTGACGTATTGGAAGCACACGGCGTCCCGGCCTATGACGAGAAGACCGGACGCGGTGTCATCCGTCACGTCATGGCCCGGTACGGATACCATTCAGGCGAGTTGATGATCGTCCTCATCACGAAGACGTCGAAAATCAAAGGTGTCAACGAGATCGTCGCCGACATCGTGAAGCGTCTCCCGGACGTGACGTCGATCATACAAAACGTCAACCCGGACAAGACGAACGTCATCTTAGGGTCGACGAATAAGTTGCTCTATGGCCATGAGACGATTGAGGACAAGATCGGTGGCCTGACGTTCACGATTTCTCCGCACTCGTTCTTCCAAGTCAACCCGGTCCAGACGGAGAAGCTGTATGGCAAGGCGCTCGAATACGCGCAACTCACCGGGACGGAACAAGTCGTCGACGCCTATTGCGGCATCGGGACGATCAGTCTGTTCCTCGCCCGGAAAGCGGCGCACGTGTACGGTGTCGAAGTCGTGCCGGAAGCGATTGAAGACGCGAAACAGAACGCGCTCGTCAATGAGATTGATAACGTGACGTACGCGTGCGGCGCGGCAGAAGACGTGTTGCCGAAATGGAAGAAAGACGGGATTAATCCGGACGTCATCGTCGTCGACCCGCCGCGTAAAGGCTGTGCTGAGTCATTCCTCGAGACGATGGTCGAGATGGCACCGAAGCGAATCGTCTACGTGTCGTGTAACGTCGCGACGCAAGCGCGCGATATGCGTTATCTCGCGGATCGCGGTTACAAATTAGTCGAAGTCACACCGGTCGACATGTTCCCGCATACGGCGCATGTGGAGACCGTGGCGTGGATGGAAAAAGTATAATAAAAACCCTTAGCTTTTCCGTTTTCATACGGTTCAGCTAAGGGCTATTTTATTGCCTTAATAATTAAAGCGCCTTTATAATCTTTGGGCTAGAACTCACGATTCATCGTAGTCTGTAGAGAACGGCTTCTCTTCATAGTTAGAAACGTTGTACGATCCAATTGTGCGATATTTTTCGGGAGAGGAATCGTTCTTTGCCAACTTGTTAGAGACATCAGTGGCCAAAGCGTCATTTATAATTCTGTGTAAATAGCTCGGGTCTGGAGCTTCGTTGATGGCAGCCATGACAAGTGCATTTCTAAGGTAACCGGCATTATTGGAAAGCAGTTCTGCATTAAAAGGCAAATTATGATGTTGAGCAAAAAGTTTCATAAAAACAGAAACAGTGCGGGTGTTCCCTTCACGGAAAGGATGGACCCGCCACAAGTCTGTCATTAGCTTAGCGAAATAGACAGGGAGGCGTATATTTTTATGCTCCCATTTGATTTCTTGTTGCCAATCAAAAATAGACTCTAAATTTGTTCGAATATGCTTAGAATCACGATAGTTATCATTCTTTGCAACAACTCCATCGACATCTATTTAATGAACTGTATGAGTGGGCCGGTGAATTTCGTTCAATCAATATTTATAAACATGAGCGAATTTTGGACGGTTTGTCTGTGATCTATCGAAATCCACTTCCGAAATGAATGACTCTACTTCTAATATGTTTGCAATGATGAGCTGTGCTTCAACAGTAATCAGTTGTTGTTCGTCAGTAATCCCAAGCTTATTTATAAGCACACTCGTGTTGGGGTATACGTAAGGATCCATTAGGATTGACGTGCTTTCGTGTACTTCTCCATAATGGCTTGCTTAAACTGGGCTGAAGTGATTTCGCCATCTTCATATCGCTCCAGCAATTTTTGTGTAAAAGGACTTGGTTTTCCCCCATCGATTGCGGCCATACCAACTGCAAATTTTACTTGTTTTTGACGTTCGATATATGAGTTCTGATCCATTTTTTTCACCCTTTTCACTTCGATTAACTTATTATTGACACTCCCACGGCTAAAGCCGCAAGCTCACCCTTCGGGATGAGTGGGATTCTGAAGTGCTTGTGCGAGCGCAGTCCATTTCTGTT